>CAYSLJ010000021.1:0-55332 GCA_964431735.1 uncultured Synergistia bacterium
CTGTCAGGCAGAAGCTGATAAAATGGTTACGAACTTATCTGGAGAGGTACTAAGAACCTATCCGAAAAGTAATATTTATTCTACACCCTTCCGGTGGGTGAGGCTCTGGAGAAAAATATATACCGTATTAACAGTAATTTATAAATTAAACAAATGTAATATCGTAGCAGTCTGTAATAAGAGTTTTTTTGCAAATTGCGTTTAAAAATGACAGGTGATTTTACATACAAGGGAAAAAGAAATTTGTTATAGAATATTCAGAGTGAAAAGTGAAAGGTGAAAAGTGAATAAAATAAGACATTACCTGCCATTCACTATTCACTACTCACTATTCACTAATTACAGATTTATATGCATTAACTATAATTTTCAGTAAAGGTGAATTTACCTGTCGTAAAAAAACGCAATCCTTATTTAACTAAATTTATAATATGAATTTACATAGCACTCATAATTGTGATATAATAAAATTATTATATTAAATAGTTTAATTAATGAGTCCGCTTCAGGCATTTTGTTTGTGAGACGCTTGCTTTGGGAGGCGGACTTTTTACAGGGGAAATTATTGAGGTAAGCATAAATAATACATATATGCTTTCGTGACGAGTAATGCGTGACGGGAGCAAGACATTTATTAAATGCTTATGTTCAGGTCTATAAATACCGGCTATGGAAACATTTTATTTATTATAAAACTTCATAGTTTTTTCTTTCTCACTCTTGCTGACTGAATGTATAGGGTTTACAGGAAGTAATTATTCTATCCCTCCTGCTCTGTGGGACATACTTGCACCTGCATTCACTGGCCCCGGATAGAGTGTCTGATCATATGCCAGACCTACTTCCAGTTTATTTCCATGGTCTGTTCCCAGATAGTGGTGTATTTCCTCACATACACCGCCTATCATGTCTACCTGTTTACCATTGCCTGTTTCATAACCTGCTATTGCTACAACTGTTCTCTTGTTGACAGGATTTTTTATAATAAACCTTGTTCCTTTCGGAGGGGCTTTTTTCCATTTCAAATTTATATACCATCCTTCTTCTGTTTCCGAAGGTTTTTCTCCTCTTATTTCCTGTCCGAAATAACGGTCAGTTTTACAAGGAAAACACCATGGTTCGTTTCTTATCATGGTGTAACCAGTGTAATGCTCCGAGAGTTTATAATGTTCTTCTATACAGTCTTTAAACGAATCGGGCCATGAACAGTTAAATCTTCTGTGGTTCTCTGTCACAATATGAGATGACCTGGCAACTTTAAAAATCGACGGCAGATAAAGTTTTTCGCCGTTTAACAGATTTATTGTTCTTTCTTCATATATACCATCTGAATTATCCACATGGAGATGAAACTGTTCCTTATACCATAATGTTTTATCTCTTATAATCTGTGTCAGATTCTTCCCGTTTTCCCAGGAAGGTATCCATAGATCCCATTTTGTTTCCTTATCTCTTGAATGGATGCCGTAACCGTCTATGAAAGCCCATACGGCATGAGTATTTATTTCATCTTTTTTTATGCTGTACATATGAGCCAGTTTCCCTGCAAGGGCACAGGCTGTTTCAATTTGAGCTTCTAAAGGGGGAAAGTCTCCGGGATTCCCGGTACTTAAACCCGATGCACAGCAGAGTGATATGCCTATTCTGCCGTTATTCCTGTGCCATGTATGATCCTTTGGCTCAAAATCACTGCAACATGTTTTAACTACTTCTGCTTTTTTGGTACTGCTATCATAGGTAATATTATAATGGTAATTATTGAAAATCTGCTCGTATGTTCCTTCTGACCAGTGAAAGATTATTCCTGTAATATTCATAATTTAAAGCCTCCAGCTGTAAAATATAGGGTATGTGGCAGAAATAAAAAATTACATTTTTTACTATACATTTGCACTTTTTTAACAAAATATTATTGCCATTTGCAGGGGCACACTGACTTACGCCCCACAGGCACAACGATTTTTAAGATTTTGCAAAAGTATAGATTTTTTATTAAAGTTTCTTTTCTTTCAGTCGATAATAAATATGATGTAAATTTTAATTATTAATTTACATTTTATGGTATAATATAACAAGTTTAATACTAGTATATGTTTATTCAACGAGTCCGCTCCGAGCATGTCTTTTGTGCGACGCTTGCTTCGGGAGGCGGACTTTTTATTTGTGAATAATAAATTGCTTTTGAGCTGAAAGCTATTAATAACCTATATTCTATAGAGAATTTTAAAAATCCTTCTCAGAAAAAATAAAATGAATTCAGGTGTCGTAAAAAACGCTATCAATAGTATTATCCTGAGGAATCTGTTATAATGAAGATTATGAAAAAAATAGAACTTCTATCACCTGCCAGAGATATGGAATGTGGCATTGCAGCGATAAGATGTGGTGCCGATGCCATTTATATAGGTGCCGAATGTTTTGGTGCCAGGGCGTCTGTCGGAAATTCCACTGAAGATATAAAAAAACTTGTTTCTTTTGCTCACACGTATTTTGCCCGTGTTTATGTTACTCTTAATACAATACTTACAGATAGGGAAACAGGCCGGGCAAAAGAACTTCTGGAGAAACTTTATGAAACGGGTGTAGATGCATTTATTATTCAGGATATGGGATTTCTGGAAATGGATATCCCTCCTGTCCCTTTGTTTGCAAGCACTCAGTGTCATAATAACAGTGCGGAAAAGATAAAATTTCTTGAACAGGTTGGATTTAAAAGGGCAATTCTTGCAAGGGAATTGTCTCTGGAAGAGATAAAACATATCAGAGAAAAAACAGAGATAGAACTGGAATGCTTTGTTCATGGAGCGCTCTGTGTATGCTACAGCGGTCAGTGTTATCTCAGTTATGCAATCGGCGGAAGAAGCGGTAACAGAGGCGATTGTGCCCAGCCATGCAGAAAAATTTATTCACTTGTAGATGAGTCCGGTCATGTTATTCTGAAAAATAAGCATCTCCTCTCTCTAAAAGATCTTAATCTTTCCGGCTATATAAGGGAGCTTGTCGATGCCGGCATAAATTCCTTCAAGATAGAAGGAAGACTTAAAGATATTAATTATGTGAAAAATATTGTATCTTTTTACAGACAGAAGATTGACGGGGCAGGATATAAAAAAACTTCGGCCGGCAATATTTCAATAGATTTTATTCCTGACCCGGAGAAGACTTTTAACAGAGGATATACGGATTATTTTCTCATGGGGAGGCGTAAAGATATTACGTCATTTGATACTCCAAAATCTACCGGTAAAGAGTGCGGAACGGTTCTTAAATGTGATAAAATTTCTTTTTATTTAAAACATCATTCTCTTAAAACCGGTGACGGTATATGTTTTTTTGATGATTCTCGTATACTCAGAGGAACATCTGTAAAAAAAGTGGAGAATAACAGGATTTTTCCTGATGATATTAGCTTTATCAAAAAAGATACTCTTATATACAGAAATCTTGATATAGATTTTCTGAAACAGCTTAAACATGCAAAAATTGAGAGAAAGATTTCGATTAAACTGACTGTATCTGAGGAAAATGGAAAAATTCTGCTTACTGCTGTAGATGAAGATAATATAAAAGCTTCCCTTTCTGCGGAAATTAATATTGAGATAGCCAGAAACAGAGAAAAGGCTCTCTTTAACCTGAAAAAACAGCTCTCAAGCCTTGGAGAGACAGAATTTTTAGCAGAACATATTGAGATAAATTTGAAAGATATATATTTTATAACTGTAAAAGAAATCAACAATCTCAGGAGAAAACTTGTGGAGATATTGAGAAAGAACAGGGAAGACGCTTTTTCGAGAAAATTATCGTATATAGAGAAAAATAATTATCCCTTTCCTGATGAAACTGTTACATTCCGCGGAAATGTGATGAACATTCTGGCAGGAAGATTTTATGCCAGACATGGAGCTAAAGTAATAGAACCTGCAGCAGAGACTGGAATGGAAATGAAAGGACATACGGTTATGAAAACAAAACACTGTCTGAAATATTCTGCCGGTATCTGTCCCGGGAAAGGTTGTAAAAAAACTGCTCCTCTTTATCTTGTAGATGAAAAAGGGAAAAAATATCTTTTACAATTCAATTGCAATGACTGTACTATGGAAGTGATTTTTTATTGATATTATTTATTCCCATCACAGATCCGTCCATGAGAACTAATTTTTAATTAAATCTTGTTATAGCTCATGGATTGGTTTATAATAATATTGAAGGTGATGTTTCCGTGTTTATTACAGCTATATCTTCTGACAGAAGTGAATATATGAGTTATGGCAGATTTAATATAAGAGATAATTCAGAATCTGCATCCAGAAACGATTCTTTACAGAAAAAAGATGACTTGAGAGGTATTGCTTCTACTGATAAATATGATGAAAAAACACGGCAGAGAATAGAACAGTTAAAAAAAATAGATAGAGAAGTAAGGCTTCATGAACAGATGCACCTGTCAGCAGCAGGCTCCTATGCAAGGGGCGGAGCTACCTTTCAATACACTACCGGCCCTGATGGTAAAAAATATGCTATTTCAGGTGAAGTAAGTATTGATACATCAGATATTCCGAATAATCCGAGGGCTACTATAACAAAAGCGCAGGTAATAAGGAGGGCAGCCCTTGCACCTGCAGAACCTTCAGCTCAGGATCGATCTGTAGCTGCCGAAGCAACGCAGATGGAAATGAAAGCAAAACAGGAACTTTTAAAGCAGGAATCCGAAACATCCAGAAGCTATACAAAAGATGGAAAGAAAGCAGAAACAGCAACTGAATCCCCCGTGTTTGATTTCCATATTTAGGATTGTAAAAAAACAACTCCGGCAAATTATCAGACTATTTAGAGCCTATCCGAAAAGTAATATTTTTTCAAATTCTTTCCACTGCCAGGTTCTGTATCATATCTTTTCCGGAAGAGTCCGGTCAGGGACAGGTTTTAATATGGGTACTAACTTATTTGGAGCGGTACTAAGTAGTCAGTCATATGGCAGGCTCAGGAAGAGATAAGAAATTTAATCTTCCTTCTATTTTAGCCGTAGCTGATGTGAGCGGTGAGTGACTTTTTATATAATCTTTCAATCCGTCTATGATCATTTTACTATGGCAGGTAACATTCTTCCCTTCTTTAAATGTATCATACCAGTCTCCTCCTCTTGCAAGGAAATCGCCTGTTGCTACACAGTATGTGTTACTGTCATCCAGAGCTTTGCCCTGGATTTTTATATTCGATACCCTGTCTCCAGGAGGTTTTGATATATCTATATCTAAGGTCATTCCTGATATATGAAGATTGCCTTTAACTCTGGAAGCGCTGTCTTCCATCAATTTTTTTATCTGTGTACCTGTGAGCTCCATAGTTATAAGTACATCATCGAAAGGTTCTACTCTGTAAAGATCTCCGAAGGTTATCTGTCCCTGTTTTATCTGAGACCTTATACCTCCCGAATTTATTATTGCCACAGATGCACCTGTAGCCTCTCTCATAGCATCAGTAAAGACATTTCCCATAATACTTTCAGTTACTTTGCTTCTGTCATGTGTGAGTCCTACCTCTGTTGTACCTATAAGTTCAGATTTTTTCTTTGCTCCTTCTTCCACTACGGGAGCTATTATCTTTTCTATCTCAGGGTCGGGAATAATTTCCTGATTTGCTACAGGTATAAGTTCATTGCTGCATGAAACAATCTTTTTACTTGCCCTGTCTATATTTATTTGAAGATTTCCTACGTATCTACTCTGACAGCCTGCCTGAACTATTATTGTATCATTTACTTTTTTTGTTTCTTTTATGGCACTGTGAGAATGACCTCCCACTATTACATCTATCCCGCTGACTTCCTGTGCCAGTTTCTCATCTTCCTCTTCACCACAGTGAGATAATACTGTTATGAAATCAACACCTTTATCTCTGAGTTCTCCTGTGTATTTTTCTACTGTTTCTTTCTGATTTAAAAATGCCAGCCCTTCTACATTTTTTGGGCTTGCTATCTCTTTTGTATCAGGTGTGATAAGTCCTATTATGCCTATTTTAAAACCGTTTACTTCTTTTATCGTATATGGTACTATACCGTTCAAAAGCCTTTTCTGTTCATTGACTACATTACCGCCGAGAACAGGACATTTAGCTTCTCCTACCATGTTTTCAAGAGCTTCCCTTGACCAGTCGAATTCATGATTGCCTATTTCTATTGCATCATAACCGAGATTATTCATTACTTCTATCATAGTTTTACCTTTTGTCATACTCGATTCGTAACTGCCCTGGGCGAAATCCCCTCCATCGAGAAGTAAATTACTCCCTTCAGTTTTTTTCTTGAGATTTCTTATGATAGTGCCCATATAAGAAACGCCACCAAAAGGTTCCCGGACGAGATAATTTTTTTTGTCTTCTACAGGTAATATTGTTCCATGTATATCGTTGGTATAGATTATATTTAAAGTTTTCAGAACCTCTCCTTCAGGTGAAGAATGAAGGGAAGACATGGCCGATACGGCAAATGCTGCGTCTGAAGAGGCTATTTTACCTGTATTTATAGAAGAGCAGGCAGACCTTGGACGGAGATTTCCGTAAATCTTTAAATCGTCATGTTCTGTAATGCTTTTCTGAAATGTATCTTCTTTTTTTCTGAAGACATGTGAAGAGTTTAATATATTAAAATTTTTATTTATTCTTATATGAGGTAATTTCATAATACATATTATAGCACATATATAAGTTTCTGTTAAGATGATACGAATTTTATTTTTCGGAAGGAATTTTTGTATTAATAATAGAAGAAAGTGTAAAATTTAAAAGGAAAGGTTTATATTTATGGAAGATAAAAACCTTCGTAAAGAAATAGAAACTCTCCAGAACCGTGTGAGAGAACTGGAAGAAAAATTGAATTACTCAGAACTTCAAAGGATTGAAACCTTTAATATATCTGAGTCACTGGATGAAAAGGGAAAAAAATTTCGAAATCTTATAGAAAATACTACAGATCTTCTCTGGGAAACGGATAAAAAAGGAGTTTTTATTTACGTAAGCCCTCAATGTAAAGGAATTCTTGGATACAGTCAGGAAGAAATTACAGGGAAAACCCCTTTTGATTTTATGACTTATGAAGAAAGTATCAGAATAAGACCTCTTTTTGAAAAAGAAATATCACATGTCAGACCTTTTAAAAATCTGGAAAATACGTTTCTTGACAGAGATGGATATCCTGTTGTTTTTGAAACCAGTGGTAGTCCTGTCTTTAATTCTCTGAATGAATTTACCGGTTATATTGGCATATGCCGTAATATTACAAAACATAAAGAAGCAGATAAGACCATCAGGGAAAGTGAGGAAAATTTTCGCAGAATTATAGAACATATACCGAGTATATATTATTCACATAATACAGATAATGTTCTTACATATCTGAGCCCTCAGGCAAAGGAAATCCTGGATTGTGAGCCTGAACAGGCTCTTGTTAACTGGCAGAATTTTTTAACGAACAATCCTTTAAACACGGAAGCTGTTTTAAATACCAGCAAAGCAATTGAAACAGGTGAGAGACAGAAAACTTATATGATGGAACTTTTAACACCGGCGGGGAAACGTGTAACAGGGGAAATAAGAGAAAGCCCTGTAGTGAAATATGGCAGAACCGTAGCTGTTGTTGGAACTTTTACAGATGTTACGGAGAAAAAGAAAACAGAAGAAGCCCTTATTGAAAGTGAAAAATATTTCAGAAAACTCATTGACCTTCTTCCACTCCCTATGTTTGTAATGTCATCTGATAATAGAGTTGAATATTTAAATCCTAATTTTACAGAAATCCTTGGTTATACTATTGAAGATATTCCTACTCTAAAGGAATGGTCATTCAAGGCCTATCCTGACCCTGAATATAGAAAAAGAGTTATGTGTGAATGGGAATACGATATGGAGCATTTTGCTTCTCTCGAATCTGTTGTCAAAACTTTTGATGTGACATGTAAAAACGGCACTGTAAGAAAAATTGTATTCAGGCCGGTAAAGATGGAGAATGATAAAATTTTTGTTATTTTTGAAGATATTACAATTTGCAAGAAGACAGAAGAAGAACTCATAGAGTCAGGGAAAATGTTACAGCTTGTGCTGGATACTATTCCTGCAAGGGTTTTCTGGAAAGATAGAGATTCTGTTCTTATGGGATGTAACAGACTCCTTGCTCTTGATGCAGGACTTTATTCTCCTGAAGAGATTATCGGTAAAAGTGATTTTGAACTTATATGGAAAGACGAAGCAGAACATTACCGTTCCGATGATCTTATGGTAATGGAAACGGGAAAAGCCAAACTTGATTATGAAGAAACTCAGACGAAACCTGACGGTAAGCTCAGATATTTAAGGACAAGTAAAATACCTCTTTATGACAGAGAATCCCATGTAGTGGGATTACTCGGTACATATGAAGACATTACAGACCGTAAAAAATCGGAAGAAGAGAGACGTAAACTGGAAAAAAAGATGGAACATACACAGAAACTGGAAAGTCTCGGAGTACTTGCAGGAGGTATTGCCCATGATTTTAATAATTTGCTTGTAGCAATACTTGGTAATGCAGAACTTGCTCTTCTGGAGTTACCTCCCGGCTCTCCTGCAAAATTTTATCTTTCTGAAATAGAAAATACTTCTCTCAGAGCTGCCGAGTTATGTAAACAGATGCTTGCCTATGCGGGTAAAGGACGCCTCTCTGTAGAGCCTCTCAATATGTCTACGTTAGTCAGGGAAATGTCTCAAATGCTTGAAGTTTCTATCTCCAGAAAAGCTATAATCAGGTATAAATTCCAGAAAGATATACCTCTAATAGAAGTAGATGCAACACAGATCAGACAGGTTATCATGAATCTTATTATCAATGCTTCAGAAGCTATTAAAGACAGGGATGGTCTTATATCTGTTTCTACTGGCTCAATGTTCTGCGATTCTTCTTATATGTCCGGTTCTTATCTGTATGAACAGCTTCCTGAGCGTGATTATGTGTATCTGGAAATCTCCGATACAGGAACCGGTATGGATAAAGAAACTCAGATGAAAATTTTTGATCCCTTCTTTACAACTAAATTTACAGGCAGAGGCCTCGGACTTGCAGCAGTTCTCGGTATAGTAAGAGGACATAAAGGGTTTCTTAAATTATACAGTGAAACTGAAAAGGGCACCAGTTTTAAAGTTTTCTTTCCTGCATTGAAAAATGCTTTAGAAGGAGCCTCAAGGGATGTAAATAATTTTAAAAATTGGTACGGGAAAGGAACAGTTCTTCTCGTTGATGATGATCAGGGGGTACTGGATATAACAGGGCCTATGCTGAAAAGACTTGGCTTCAATGTCTTAACTGCCATGAGCGGACAGGAAGCATTAAAAATTATTTCTTCCTGCCAATCTCTGGCTGACAGACAAGAGGAACTCTTTGTATGTATTATACTTGATTTTACTATGCCTCATATGGATGGTGAAGAAACATTTCATGAACTGAGAAAGATAAGAAAAAATATACCTGTCATTCTTTCAAGCGGTTACAGTGAACAGGAAGTATTAGAGCGTTTTGCCGGCAAAGGCCCTGCAGCTTTCCTTCAAAAACCATATAAACTGGACACGTTGATTGATATATTACAGAAGGTGCTTTCCTCCTGATATTATATTCATTCCTGTTCTGTTTGCAATTCTTCCTGTCTGTTTAATATATCATTGTCAAAAAAAGCAGGAGCTTTTTTTATAAGGATTTTCTTTATTTCTTCCGCAATTTCCCTTATTTCCCACTGAGCAGATCTGTCTGTACGAAGCTTCACAAAATCCCACCAGGCCTGAAAATTCCCACTTACTACCAGACGGGTAAGACATGCATTGGGAAGCATATACCTGGCATCTTCTTTCGGTATTCCCATTTCAAGCAGTTCTTTATAGGAATTTTTTATATGATCCAGGCTGTTTTTAAAAAATAATTTTGCTTCTTTATTGTTTTTTATACTCTCAGGTATGATAAAATCACTGTCAAATGTCACATATCTCTGGCTTTCCTGTGTATATGCCAGATGAGTATGTCTTACCATCTGATGACTGCATGCACGGCTGCAGATTATTTCAAAAGATGCATTACAGTGACGTCCTATGGAAAGATGCCCTTTTTTTACAAGTTTTTTTACAAATTCTTCCGAATTTTCTCTGCATTCTGTGGCAGTTGATGTTCTCGCTGCATATTCTATAGTTTTTGCATATTCACGTGTTATAAATAACAGTTTAACCATAGTTCTTTACTCCTTATTTAATCTCAAAGTTTTTATGTTTTGTTATGATTCTTTTTATACCTGCATTTTTAATTATATTTATACATATGCCACATGGTGCTGTTTCCTTAATTACGTCACCTGTATCAATATCTTCACCGTAAAGATAAAGATCTGCGTCAATACAGAGTTTTCTTCCTGCTGAAATAATAGCGTTCATTTCTGCATGGACAGCAACACATTTTTCATATTGTTCTCCATGTGGTATATTCTGTTCTTTTCTGGGACAGACATTTTTTTCACAGCAGTTTACCTCACCTCTGGCACTGCCGTTATAACCTGTTCCTACTATTTCATCGTTGTTTACTATGATTGAGCCATATCGTCTCCTCAGGCATGTAGACCGTAAAGAAACAGACCTGGCTATATTTAAATAATATTCTCTTTTGTTGATCCGCAAGTCTAATTCTACCCCTTTACTTGATGATGAAAGATTAATGGCTTACTTTACCATATGATTTTAGTAAGCCATTAAAAAAATAAAATATCACAAAATTTGTAAAAAAGCAAGGTAAATTATGAAACTAACTATAAATATTACACAAAACTGATCCTTTATATCTGAAAAATACCTCCCCTATAGTGCCATGACTTCCGTCAGTTCGTTTAAAATTTGCAGTTTCTTTTATATAATTACCGTTATTGTAAAATCCTGCTTTATTTTTTTCAGCCAGGGAAATTTCACTGATGTCAAGCCGGTCGAGTGAATATAATTCACTGTTTTTTCCTGTAACTATCATTACCTTCAGATCTTTAAATACAGGGTCGTCTCTGTTTATTATAGAGTCATTATTGCTGTCAAATTTCGCCAGTTCCATAAAACCGTCTTCTGCTCCGTTCTGGTCACCGAATAATTCAGTGCCAGACGTTATTTTTCCGTCATGATTTCTGTCAAGTGCGAGAAGACCGTCTCCGCCTGTTACAAAAGCTGTTTTTTCTTCTGTTCCATCGCCGTTTATATCGAAATTTATTCCCTGTTGAAGAGTAGTTGTTTCTATGCCGTTACCATTTAAATCCAGTACAAGAGGATCTGCCATGGCTCCTTCCACCTGAACTATTGCCCGTCCGCTTTGAATGTCAAAAGTAAAATTGACTGTCATTTCCAGACTTCTTGCTCTGGTAATATCTTTTTCAACCCTGTACATATTGCTGTCCCTGTTTTTAATACAGTCAGAAAGGCTTTTAAATTGCTTCAGGAAGTTCTCTTTAAGGTCTTTTCCTTTTATTTCCGATAGATAATCCAGTAACATCAGAAGCTTTTTCATTACAGGATCTTCTGATGACCAGTCAAAAAACTCTTCTGTTTTTTCTTCTCTTTTCATTTTCATATTCATGGAAAAAGAAATTTTTACCTGAGATGCTTCAGAGTTGATACTGGCAAAAAATCTTGCTTCCTGAGAAATAGAAACAGAGTGGCTGTAGGAGAAATTCTCTTTATCTTTCGTTATTTCCAGTGAAGATTTCTGTTTTACCTCTTGAAAATATGAAACCTGTAAAGAAGTTCTGTTATTGATAGATAAATCCATAACCGGTCACCTCCATGTGACTTTTATCTTTCCTTGGTACCGCTCCAGATAAATCAGTATCCATTTCTAAAACCTGTCCCTGACCGGACTCTTCCGGAAAAGATATGATCCTGTTGCGTGGCAAAGTGGTTTTGCAGACTGTTAATATTTTGCGTCTATATCATTTACAACTCTCTTTTAATACGGCATATCTTTTCCTTCAGAGCCTGGCCAGGGACAGGAGTGTATGCCATATTTTTTTTGTACCAATTTACCTGTTGCGGTAATTAGTTTTTTAATAGTACTGATTTTTGCAAATATCTATATTATAATTATCGGCATAAAGTTAAAAAAAATTACCTTCCTCCCGCAGAAAATTTGTAGATAATGGCAGAATATTTAACAGTTTTCAGTAAAAGTGAATACAGGTTTCGTAAAAAAATATTATCATGGTAGAAGAATTTTACTGGGGTGAGCATATAATAAATATATGCTCTCGTGACGCGTAATGCGTAACGCGTGACGGGAGGAAGACCTTTATTAAATGCTTATGCTCAGGTCAGTAAAAATACTGCTTGAGTCTTACCTGTTATGACACTAACAGGCATGACCGTATCGGTCACAACCAAATATGAAAATGAATAGACATTGGAGCATAAAACTTCATCATTTTCATATAAATTACCGCTCCAGATAAGTTCATACCCATTTCTAAAACCTGTCCCTGTCCGGACTCTTACGGAAAAGATATGATCCTGTTGCGTGGCAAAGTGGTTTTGCAGACTGTTAATATTTTGCGTCTATATCATTTACAACTCTCTTTTAATACGGCATATCTTTTCCTCCAGAGCCCGGACAGGGACAGGAGCGTGTTCCATATTTTTTGGGGTACCAATTTACCTGTTACGGTACTAAGTCTTAAGACCTATAAATATGATGCTATAAGCTTATTTTAGATTAACTGCCCCGGCGATATTAATTTTAACTTCTCTTTGCCGATCATAGATTTAAGATAGTATTTATTACATGGATGATATTATAGTTTAATAACAATTCTGAATAGTATTTTCGTCACATGTTACGAAGTAAATTATTCGGAAGTTATGAACCTATAAATATGATATGTCAGGGATGACTTCGAAGGAGGTTCCTAAAAAATGATTGATAGTGCTATGTCTCTTAATGGAAGTTATCCTGTTTGGCATTCTACGGCTTCTCTGGGTATTAATAAAGTAACAAGAGAAATGAAGGCAAAAACGGCTCAAATAGGAAATCATGCAGAGAAATTGAATATTAAAGTGTCAGATCCTCCGCCTCCGCCTTCTTCTATGAGTATCAACGAAGTAACGAAAAATATGAAGGCAAAAACGGCTCAAATAGGAAATCATGCAGAGAAATTGAACATTAAAGTGTCAGATCCTCCGCCTCCCCCTTCTTCCATGAGTATCAATGAAGTAACGAAAAATATGAAGTCGAAAACGGCTCAGATAGGGGATAATGCGGAGAAGTTGAACATAAAAGTGGATGATACGGTAACTTCTACCGCTTCCATGAGCATCAATAAGGTAACAAAAGAGATGCAGGCGAAAACAGCTCAGATAGGAGATAATGAGATAACTAGAATCACAGGCAAAGGCGGTAAACTTAATATGTTTGCCTGACTGTATTACACGCCTGTTACAGGTGAATGGGCACCACAGGATTCCGTGTCTGTTTCTTTCGTCATGTCAGACGGGTAAAAACCATAGTGTCTTAAAATTTCCAGTTTGGGAAATATATTGTTCTTTAAATCTATATAGAAAAATCCCGGGAACAGAGTGGGATAGCTTTTTATAAAATTGAAAATATATCTGTATTTTTCAGATATTGATATAATTACTCATTTTGACACCACCTCCAATTTCATTATACTGCAATTTCTATTATTTTCAACTTCTTCTCTCTCCGCCCATCATAAGTCCGATTTTTTCAATCCCTTCCGAAGGAGGAACTATACCCATGATTTCTCCTTCATACATGACGGCAATTCTGTCAGAGAGTGCCCTTATTTCATCGAGATCTTCCGAAATGAGTATTACAGCCATGCCTTCCCGTCTTTTTTCCAGTATTATGTTATGAATATACTCTGTTGCTCCTATGTCCACTCCTCTTGTAGGATGAGATGCAATCAGAAGGGAAGGATTTGCGGATAATTCTCTTGCAAGGATCAATTTCTGGATATTTCCTCCCGACAGGTTTTTAACCGGTGTGTCTACTGAAGGGGTTTTTATGGTAAATTGCTCTACAAGGTTTCCGGCGAATTCCCTTATGTTTTTAAATTTTAAAAAATGCCATGTACTCATAGAATCATGGTTTTTTAAAATAGCATTTTCCCATATGGAAAAATCTTTCACTATGCCGGATGTCATCCTTTCTTCCGGTATAAAAGACAGGCCGGCCTTTATGATAAAATAGGAAGATTTGCCTGTAATATCAGTGTCTTTCAGTGTAATTTTTCCTTTTTTTATATTTCTGAGTCCTGCAATGGCTTCAGAGAATTCTCTCTGACCGTTTCCAGATACACCTGCAATACCGAGAATTTCTCCTTTTTTTACCTGAAGAGAGATATTTTTTACGGACATAAGGCCCATATCATTTTCAAGTGACAGATTTTCTACAGACAGAATAATCTCTTCTCCTGCAAATTCATCTTTTTCTTCTATATCTGAAAGATTTCTTCCTACCATCATGGTGGCAAGAGAATTTCTGGTACATGCTTTCGGTGTTGTTTCTCCGGTGACTTTTCCGTTTCTTAAGACTGTTATTCTGTCGCTTATTTCCATTACTTCCTGAAGTTTATGACTTATGAATATGACTCCATAACCTCTGGAGAGAAGTTTTTTCAGGGTAATAAAGAAAGTTTCTACTTCGCCGGGGGAGAGGACTGCCGTAGGCTCGTCCAGTATAAGAAATGTTGCGTCTCTGTAGAGTAATTTTAAAATTTCAACCTTCTGTTGTTCTCCTACGGATAGCTGCCATACGGGAGTTGCCGGGTTTATGTCAAGGCCGTAATCACCGGAAATCTCTTTGATTTTCTTTTCTGATTCTTTTAAATTCAGGAAAGGCTCTCTTTTTGACGGGTAGTTGAGTATGATATTTTCCGTTACCGTAAGTGACGGCACAAGCATAAAATGCTGATGAACCATACCTATGCCGGCTTCTATCGCATCTTTCGGAGATTTTATAAGAGTCTTTTTACCATTTATTAAAATTTCTCCTTCATCGGCGGTGTATTTCCCGTAAAGAACTCCCATGATGGTGGATTTTCCCGCACCGTTTTCTCCGAGAAGTGTGTGGACTTCGCCTCCTCTGAAGGTTATTGTTACATTATCATTTGCAATAACGGCGGGAAATTTTTTTGTTATGTTTTTAAGTTCTATTGTTTCTATTTTCACGGATATGTCTTACCTTTTCTTTGATTATGTGTATTTACTGTTTTGCTTTCGTGACGCGTAACGCGTAACGCGTGACGGGCGGTTCGTAATGCGTGATCCGTGTTTATCTACTCACTATTCACTTTTCACTTTTCACTTTTCACTTTTCACTACTCACTATTCACTTTTCACTACTCACTATTCACTTTTTACTTCTTCCCCCGGCAGCTTTACTTTAATTTCTACTTTTTTTATCTTTTCCAGATTTTCATTAAAATTCTTCTTTATTTCCGGTGTTATCAGAGAATCCAGGGCAGGATTGAAGTCTATGGCAAGCCTCTGATTTGCAAAATCCAGACTTATTTTCTCTCCTCCATGTTTACCTTTCCTGTGATTTTCTATAATATATTTAATTACTTCTTTCCACTGATAAACCTGTGATGCAATTATATGGTCAGGGGAGAGGGACTTCTGATCCATATCACTGGAAAACCAGTAGACTCCTTTTTTCTCAGATACTGCCTGAATGGCCCCGACTGTCTGCTGTGCTGTTCCCGTAAGTATGTCTGCTCCTGCATCCATATGGGCAATGGCCATCTCCTTTGCTTTTACCGTATCACCGAAGGCTCCCGTATAGGTTTCAAGAACTTTAATGTTTTTATCCACTGATTCCACTCCCTGGCGGAAACCATAATTGTATTTTATTGCATCACCTGCTTTTACGGGGCCTACTATACCTACGACCTTTGATTTTGTCAGTTTTGCCGCAATTATACCGAAGAGATAACCTCCGTCCTGTGCCTGCGTATCATAGGCAAAAACATTCTGAGATGTATCAAAAGCTGTTCCATAGGCAAAGGTTATGTCAGGAAATTCGTCTGCCACATCAAATACGGGGCTCTGATACTGACTGCCATGGGCTATGATAATATTAAAACCTCTGTTTGCATAATCACGGAGCGCAGTTCCTGCATCTACCGGGTTTGGTTGTTTTTCCGTTACGCTTACTTCAATATCTTCCTCTTTCTGAACCTCCATGAGGCCGTCATACATACTCTGAGCCCATGAAAGGTCGTCTTTCCCGCTGGGAAGTATGAGGGCAATTTTTAATCTGCCCGGTGAAGAAGTTTTGTTTTCCTCTTTCTGGCAGCCGGTGAAAAAAATAGCTGTACTTACTATAAAAATCATTAACCGGATAAACGATAGTTTCATAAAAACCTCCTGTTGTTTATTGAGATATATGCTCCCGTTACGCGTAACGGGAGGAAAAGGTTTATTAAATAGGTCAGGTAAGTAATTAAATTATAGTTAACATACAGGGAAAAATCAAGAAATATTGTGGCAGAAAAGTTCTGTAAATCTCCTGTTAAAAAGAGCAATATATTTATTACACTCTGTCTGGCAGAAAATATGTTCTTCCGGTCTGATGCCATGAACTAAAGGATTGAAATATTCCATGAAGCTTTTCAGCTTCATTTCACTGTAGTTAAAACTTCTGTTAAATAAACTTGTACCTGCAAGATAGCTTCTGCAGCAGGGATAGTATCTTATTTCTCCCGGGTTTTTATTGTCAGATGCAATAAAAATTTCTCCTGCCGATGCGGCACATATGTCTTTCGAATTGCTGAGATTATATATGCCATGCGACGCTTTCAGATATTCATTCTCTGAATTGCCGAATATACCGGTAACATCTCTGAAGAACATGTTGTATTTTTTTATTCCTGTTTTTTTTCTCATATCTAAAATTTCAGGCATTATATTTATTTTATAATCTTCAATCATATCTAAAGTAAGAAATCTCTCAGGAACAGATTTTACCGGCAGTAAGAATATGTCTTTTATAAAGTCATATTCAGTGAGAAAAGAAAATATGGAAGGCAATTCCCGGTAATTGTCCTTCATTACTGTTATATTTACGAAAAATTCCGTTTCTCCGGGAATTAATCTCTTTATTAATTCCAGAAAACGGCACTGCCTCCTGAAATGTCCGTCTCTTCCCGCTATACTGTCGGATATTTCAGGATTTACAGAGTTCACTGACATGGTAAGTCTGATAAATTTATTCTCAAAAAGCTCTTTAATATATCTTTCATTGATACAATTACGGGAACTGCCGTTTGTTGTAATTGCAGCTTTAAGTCCCGCATTTACAGATTTTCTTACAAGAAACGGCAGGTCATCATAAAGGGACGGTTCTCCTCCGTAAAAGGCTATTACTTCTGCTCCTGTTTCTCGTGCATCTTCTATTATGTCTGATATGACAGTATTATCCAGAGGAGGAGTATTCAGATTTTTTTCTTTACAGTAAATACAGTTATTCTGACATTTACTTCCCCTGTGTATAATAATCCTCCCTGGCTTGCACCGAAAGTCTTTAAGAAGATCTTTTAATAAAATTTCTTCTTTATCTCTTAACATAGAGCAATAAGGCCGGCATGGGCAATTCTGTTAAACTGTCCCATAAAAGTATTGCATCCTGTCAGACATTCGGGATAAAGAGGTATATTATCCATAGAAGCTTTCTTTGTTCTAAAGATTTTTTTGAGAGATTCCGATGAAAGATCTCCTGACGGTTTTACTCCGTCATAATAGGCAAGTAAACAGTCATATACTTTACCGTCTGCTCCGACAGTTAATTCCTGTAATGAGAGATAACAGGGATAACGCATGGAAAGAGGAAATTTTCCACTGCCATAACTCTGCCAGTCTTCTTCATTATCACCGAAAATTTTCGATACTGTCCGGTAAACTTCATTTTCTTCTACATCATCATAATATTTTTCTAAAACAGTTTTTATCTGAGGAAGTATATCTCTGTCATATCTTTCTATATCTTCCTGTGTCATAATAAGATGGGGTTGTTTCTTTACAGGCATGGGATATACTCCGTCAACATGAAAATTGGATAAAATAAAATCTATATGTTCGGGAAGATACATAAAATTATTTCTGTCAATAACACAGTGTATATAAAAAGAAAATTTTTCTTTCCTGTGGAGTGAAGATAATTTTTCGGCAAAATCTATGGCTTTATCGTAGGAACCGGATGTGCCTGTAAGTTTATCATTTATTTCTTTACTGTATGTATCCAGTGAAAGATGAATCTGTCCTATGCCTGAAGTGACTATTTCTTCTGCTTTTTCTGCACCTCCTGTTCCGTTTGTCGTCATTGTTGTATCTATGCCGCAGGAAGTCAGATAGGAAATAATATCACAGAGCCAGGGAACAAGAGTGCATTCTCCTCCTGTAAGATGAACTCTCTCTAGTCCGAGAGATCTTGCTTCGTCAATAACAGACAAAACTTTTTCTTTTGATAATATTTTTGCATCCAGCCTTTTTATTACATTACAGTAGTTGCATTTCAGATTACATGATGTTGTACTTACTATGGTCAGTCTCCTGAGAGGAAGTTCTTTATTTTCCTTCAGACATTCTATCGTTTCATCCAGCCTTTCCTGAACTCCACGCCAGTAATTGGAAAAAGAATCAGACTTTTTCATGATTTAAACCCTCCCTTATAAAATAATTTTTCCTTTTCTTTTTTCTTTAAGTTTCAGGTAATTTTCTATTTCTTTTACGATAAAAGTGGCTTCTTCTTTTGTCAGGTCTCTGATAAAGGTTACTTTTTGATTGTTTTTAAAAAGAGCATTTACAATACAGCATCTTCGTCCTTTTTTGTGAAATTCCTGTAAGACTACCTGTATTAAATGTAAAGTATCAATCTTCCGGCTTCCATATAAGGGGCATGGCAGAGGTATGTGCTTGACACTTATTTCCGAAGGGTTTATCTTTATAATTGTTCTGTTAATAAAACCTGTTATGAGGCAATAGATAATTATTATACCAATAACGAAAGCAGGTACAACAACATTTCCTTTAAGGGCCATCATAATAATCATAGAAAACCATATAATACAGAAGATAAGAGGAATAAAAAGACTCCAGGAGAACCATTTCTGAGTAATTTTTATCTCTCTTTCATTTTCTTCTAAAATCATAGTGGCCGGTATTTTTTTTGCAGTTTCAGTCAGTGCAGGCATATTATCTCCCTTCTATAATTTAATGGTATAGGAATTTTCATTTTTAATGGCGTAAATAGTAAATAAATCTAAGATAACAGGTGACAGGTGACGGGGGACGGGTGAATTTCTCCCGTCACCTGTTACCCGTAACCTGTAATCGCTATAAAATCGAGTTTAAAGCCAAATTCGCCCGAAGGGCGTTAAGTTCAGGGTATAGGAATTTTCATTAGTCCTGGCAATTTCATGAATTGCCGGTATTTTTCTGAAACTTTCTTTACTTATTCTCTTTATACTTCAATTCCACTCCTGAAAAGAGGAGAATAAGCCTTATTATCTCTGTATTACCGAGCATCTTTTTAAGTGCATCATCATCTCTGTATTTAATTTTTTCAAAGTCAAAAAAACCATAGGGTATTTTTTTCATAATATAAACCTCATTACAATGGAATGATTTCTGTATATATTATATCATAAAAGGGGACTCGGATGGGGCGGATTTGTCGGAATTATGGGATTGATAAGATAAAGAATTGGAAAGCAATCCGACTTATCTGTTAATCCGATGTATCTGAGTTGAGACAGAAGAGAGCAAATGTGGTGAATTTAAGGAAAGGTTTAATGTTCTACTAATCCTATTTTCTCTCCATAAGACCTTATTATTGGCAAATGATCTACTCGGAAACTTTCTATATTGTCTGGAATATTTATCATAACTTTGATTTCTTCTTCCCAATTTTTCAGGTTTTATTCACGAAGAAGGAGTTTTATTCTATTTTATTGAATTATTTTTTTGTAAACTGATAAAAATTACTTTGTAATCCAAAAAAACCAAAAAATCCTGGTCAGAAAGGAGGAAAGTAAGTCAAATATTGCACTATCAAATTTAATAATAGTTTTGATACTATTTGATATAGTTTGGCTTACCATGTTTAATTTATGAGCTTAAAAAGTAGTGCAAGTTTACTGTTAATTTCGATGATTTTTTTTGCATCGTTATTGCCGGTTATGGCTTCTGATATTTTTGAGGCTATTAAGAATGGAGATATTGAAAAAGTAAAGACAATTATTGAGAAAGATCCGGAGACTGTAAATGAACGGGGGATGAGGAACCTTGCTGGTAAAACTCCTCTGGATGTGGCAGTTTCCTCTGGCTGCAAAGAGATAGTAGAACTATTAATCTCAAAAGGGGCAGATGTTAATGTTAAAGATAATTATGGATTGACCCCTTTATATAAAGCAGCTTCCAGTGGCCACAGAGAGATAGTGGCACTATTACTTTTAAAAGGGGCAGATGTTAATGTTAAAGATAATGGTGGTACTACCCCTTTGTTCAATTCAGCCTGCAGGGGACACAAAGAGATAGTAGATCTATTACTTTCAAAAGGTGCAGATGTTAATATTAAAGATAGTTATGGATTGACCCCTTTATATAAAGCAGCTTCCAGTGGCCACAGAGAAATAGTAGCACTTTTACTTTCACAAGGCGCACATGTGAATATTAAAGATAGTTATGGCAATACTCCTTTGCTGAATGCAGCTTATAATGGACATAAAGAGATAACAGACTTATTAATAGCTAATGGCGCAGATGTGAATGTTAAAGATGATAACGGAGATACTCTTTTACACGACGCCTCTCATGGTGGTCTTAAAGACCTTGTAGAAATAATAATATCAAAGGGGCAGATGTGAATGTTAAAAATAATTTGAATAATACCCCTTTGCTGGAGGCAGCTTATAATGGCCATAAAGAGATAGCAGACTTATTAATAGCTAATGGCGCAGATGTGAATATTAAAGGTGAGACAGGAAATACTCTTTTACACGCCGCCTCTCATGGTGGTCTTAAAAACCTGGTAGAAATGATGATATCCCGGGGGGCAGATGTGAATAAATTGAATCAAGGACATAGAAATACCCCTTTGATCCTGGCAGCTCGCGGTGGCCACAAAGAGATAGCAGAGTTATTAATCTCAAAAGGGGCAGATGTTAATCTTAAAGCTAATGATGGAACAACTCCTTTATACTGGGCAATTTTCGGTGGCCACAAAGAGATAGCAGAGTTATTAATCTCAAAAGGCGCAGATGTTAATCTTAATAGTTATGGAACAACTCCACTGATGTGGGCAGCTTCCGGTGAACACAGAGAGATAGTAGAACTATTACTTTCAAAAGGGGCAGATGTGAATCTTAAAAATAATTATGGTGAAACTCTTTTACATTCCGCTGTATCACATGGACTTAAAGACCTGGTAGAAATAATACTCTCAAAAGATATAGATGTTAATGTTAAAGATAATGATGGTACTACACCTTTGTATAAAGCAGTCTCCAGTGGCCACAGAGAGATAGTAGAGATATTACTTTCAAAAGGGGCATATGTTAATGTTAAAGATAATGATGGTAAAACTCCTCTGTTTTCAGCAATTTATGGCTGCAAAGAAGTAGTAGCACTTTTACTTTCAAAAGGGGCAGATGTTAATGTTAAAGATAATGATGGTAAAACTCCACTGAGTTGGGCAGTTTCCGGTGGATACAGAGAGATAGTAGAGTTATTACTTTCAAAAGGGGCAGACGTAAATGTTAAAGATAATTATGGTGAAACTCTTTTACATTCCGCTGCATCAGGTGGACTTAAAGACCTGGTAGAAATGATACTCTCAAAAGGTATAGATGTTAATGTTAAAAATAATGATGGTACTACACCTTTGTTCAATTCAGCCTACAGGGGGCACAAAGAGATAGTAGAGCTATTACTTTCAAAAGGGGCAGACGTAAATGTTAAAGATAATTATGGTGAAACTCTTTTACATGCCGCTGCATCAGGTGGACTTAAAGACCTGGTAGAAATAATGCTCTCAAAAGATATAGATGTTAATGTTAAAAATAATGGTGGTACTACCCCTTTGTATAAAGCAGTCTCCAGTGGCCACAGAGATATAGTAGAGATATTACTTTCAAAAGGGGCAGATGTGAAAGTTAAAAATAATGATGGCCATACCCCTTTAAAAGAGGCAACTTTTAATGGTTACAGAGATATAATAGAACTATTAATCTCAAAAGGAGCAGATTTGAATATTAAAGATTATAATGGCGATACTCCTTTGCATTGTGCAGTTTCCAGGGGCTTCAGAGATATAGCAGAGCTATTGATCTCAAAAGGAGCAGATTTGCATCTTCCAAATAATTATGCTAAAACCCCCTTAATTATAGCCACGGAAAAGGGCTATATAGAAATAGTAGACCTTCTTATTAAGAACGGAGCGGGTGATATTTTCGATGCTATAGATTCGGGAGATCTCGGAATGGTTAAAGAATTATTTACTGTAGATCCGAATATTATTAACACTCAAAATGACGATGGAGAACCCCCTCTTTTCTATGGAGCCAGGCATGGGAAAAAAGAGATAGTGGAATTTCTTATTGATAAAGGAGCAGATATTAATGTCAAAAATAATAATCTCACAGTTTTACAACTTGCTGCTTCCAGAGGGTCAAAAGAATTAGTAGAATTTCTAATAAATAAAGGAGCAAATATTAATGATAAAGATGTTGAGGGCTCAACAATTTTACACCTTGCAGCATCAGGTGGTTCAAAAGAATTAGTAGAATTTCTCATAAGTAAAGGAATGGATATTAATGCCAGAGACAGTAAGGGAAATACACCACTGCAACAGGCACTCTTTTATTATGTCATGACCTATGACATTAATTATTTAGAATCAGTAAAATTTCTGATAAATAAAGGAGCAAATATTAATAATAAAAATATAAATGGCATAACAGCTCTACACCAGGTAGCAGGTACTACAGGGACAGGTTCTGTTTCCCGGGAATTACTGAAAATTCTTATAAATAAAGGGGCAGATATTAATGCCATAGATATAGATGGAAAAACATCATTACATTATGCCTCCGGCAGTGGAACACCTGAAATGACTACTGTTGTAGATAAATATACTGTTGAATTTCTTGTAAATAAAGGGGCAGACATTAATGTTAAAGATAAGTATGGAAGAACAGCTCTTCACTACAGTGCAGAAATTGGCACTTCGAGTCAACTCGTAAAATTCCTTCTATCTAAAGGACTTGATATTAACGCTAAAGATAAGGAAGGTAAGACCCCATTAACAATTGCAAAAGAGTATCAGAATAATGATATTGTAGAGCTTCTTATAAAGTATGGTGGGAAATGATTATTATGGTAGAAGCCTTTTTATTAGATGCTGTTCCGCTAATACGTTGATTATGAATTAACCTTGAAATATATGGCTTTTTTAAATTGATAAAATCTTGCAAATCAGGCATTTTTTCTAAATCAAAGTAATAACAGAACAGCATCTGCCAGTTATGATATAACATAATTATTTTTAAAAATAAAGGTTTTTTTTATATATATAAAGAATAATAAAAAAAAATTTAAAAGGAGTGTTTATATTGAAAAAGTCTGTATTAATATCTCTTATATTACTCTGTTTATTTTTGTCTACCTTTTACGGATGTGGTGCTTTAATAGCTCTTGTTTCATCAATATTCGGTTCCCAGGGAGGATTTATCTTTATCCCGTTTCTTGGAGATGAAAAGATGACTTCTTCCCAGACAGGGAAATTACCCGGTATGATAATGCTTTATTCCAACAATCCGCCTCAGAGTCCTGTAGAATATAAACCCCTTTCAGGTGCTACAGTAACAATCGGAGGAGTCAGCACCGTTACAAAATCAGATGGGAGTTTTTATATTACAGGTATAGCCACAGGGCTTCAGAAATTTACAGCAGAACATCCTTCCTATACTTCCATTACACAGGATGTGCCTGTATCTGATCCGAATGGAATTCCCACATAGTTTAAAGATTTAAAAATTACACCTTCAAAATTACTATCTTCCATAGGAATAGGAGGAACATTTCAATTCAGTGCCTATGGAACAGGAAACAATGAAAATCTTGTCACACCGGCTGTTACATGGTCTGTTCAGGGTGATATAGGTATAATAGATCAAAATGGCATCTTTACAGCCAAAAAAGCCGGAACAGGCTCTGTAAAAGCAGTAAGTGGAGGCTATTCTGCAGAAGTATCTGTTACAGTATCAGAAAGTACAGGTACAGTATTCGGTAAAGTAACCTATAACAACCTGCCCCTGGCAGGTGTAGAAGTGAGAGTGGAAAACACTTCATCATATGCCATTACAGACAGTAACGGTTATTATTCTATTCCTTCCATACCTGCTGCAAATGTAAAGATAACAGCAAAATCAGACAATCGTGAAGGTTCAACAGATGCTACAGTTCCTGCAGGAGGACAGGTGGAAGCAAATATAGTACTCCTTGGAGTCAGTCCTACTAAAATACCAACAAATATTCCTCCTACAGTAACACCGGGAGGACCAACTCTGACTCCCACCTCTTCACATACTGCCACACCTACAGTAACACCGGGAGGACCAACTCTGACTCCTACTCCTTCACATACTGCCACACCGGGAGGGCCAACTGCCACACCTACAATAACTCCAACTGCTACTCCCACACCTCCGGCACCTTTTATAAACAATGTAATTGATGGCGGCACTTTCGTAAGTATTCAGGGAGCAAATTTCGGTTTTCCCGGAACGCCGGGTACAGTAACATTTAACGGTACAAACCAGCCGGTGATTTCATGGGGAATGAATGTAATACAGACACAACATCCCGGTCCGGGTATCTATGATGTAATTGTAATAACCCAGGGAGGACAGAGTAGTAATACCTATCAGGCTACATTTTTCTAACAGAGGTAAAACAATAAAAAAATAAGGAGTCAGAATACAGGAGTCATAATAATAAAAGAATAAAATACTTATGACTTCTGAATCCTGACTCCTATATTCTAAGTGCCAAAACAAATAAGTTTGTATCCATTTCATCTTCCTGTCCAGAGCCTGACTCTTCCGGAAAATCTATAATCCTATTGCACCAAAAATTGTTCTTACAGATATTTATATTTTTGCGTCTATTTAATTTACAGCTTACTTTTAATACGGTATATCTTTTCCTATATCGATTTTTTTTATATTTCTCTCTTGAAAAACAAAAGTACTCTTTTCAAATTCAACCTGTAGTTCAGATGCAAACTTTCACTCTGAATCTAATTTTTAAAGTTTCTTTTTTTATTTACAATGCTTAATTCATGGAATATAATAAAAGAAAGAGCTTTGTCTTGAACAGTCAAGAAATAGGGTAATTAATAAAAAAACAGGAAGGAAAAAATTGTTTCAATAAGTCAATATATGAAAGGCAGGTGAATATTATGCCACAGATAGAAGAAAGAACAGACAGGTTAGAGTTTCTAATGGCTCAGTCGCAACTGATGTATCAGGGCCTGGTAGTAGAAATGAAAGAATTCAAAAATGAAATGAAAGAATTCAAAAATGAAATGAAAGATTTTAAGACCCATACACAGGCTACTGTAGACGATTTAAGTAAAGAAATGAAAGAGTTCAAGACACATACACAGGCTACTGTAGGCAATTTAAGTAAAGAAATAAACGATTTCAAGACACATACACAGGCTACTGTAGGTAATTTAAGTAAAGAAATAAACGATTTCAAGACACATACACAGGCTACTGTAGACAATTTAAGTAAAGAAATAAATGATTTCAAGACACATACACAGGCTACTGTAAACGATTTAAGTAAAGAAATGAAAGAGTTTAAAAATGAAATCAGGCAGGATATAAAAGATATGAATAAGAAATGGGGAGACCTGGCGATTAAATGGGGAACTATTGTAGAAGATCTGGTTGCACCCAATGTGGAAGCTATAGGAGAAAAATATTTTAATTTAAAAGACTGCCATACTTTTATAACTAATATAAGAAAAAGAAAACCCAGGGAAAAAGAATTTGATGTCATTGCCGTGTATGATACAGCTATAATAATGGTTGAAGTAAAATCCACACCGAGAACAGGCTATATAGAAACCTTTATAGATTTTATAAAAAATAAGGAATTTTACCTTTTTTTCCCTGAATATAAGGATAAAGAACTTATCCCTGTTTTTGCTTCACTGCACATCCCCGAAGAGGTTATTAAATATCTCTCCAGAAACAATATTGTAGCTATGGCTATGAGTGATTATATTATGGATATAGTTAATCCGGACATTATAAAATATTTATCGTGGAAATCGTAATAAAATAAATTCTCTGCTCACGCTCCTTCTCCTAATCAGTCTCTCTAATAACGAAGTATGAGAATCTATTCCTCTCTTCACCCTTCACGATTCTTATATAAATAGTATAAGTTTAAAATCCTATAAATTCCGGTCAATTTTATAGCCAATTTCTTTGCCGGTAAAGGCAATGGCTAAAAATATTACCTTATACATAGTAATATTATTGAAACTGTTTTCTAAATTAAATGCCGGAGCCCGGGAAGTCTGGATAATTTTATGCTATAATAATAAGGGGTGATGCTTCACAATGCCTTTAACGGGTGAACAAATGTTAAAATTATATCTGAAAAATGGATGGGTTATAATAAATAAAGAAGGCTCTCATCGCAGGGTTGCAAAAGGAAAACACAGAGAGACGATTGTAGATACAAAGAAAACCCTTAAAAAAGGGTTAGAAAAATATTTACTGAAAAGATTGAAAGAGGTGGGATAAATGAAATATAAAGGAATAATTTATAAAGAAGATGATGGTTACTGGATCGATTTTCCTGAAATAGAAGGCTGTCATACACAGGGGGATACTCTCGAAGAACTACTTGCAAACGCCAGAGAAGTTTTATCTTTATGTTTACAGGATATAAAAGAACCTCCAAAGCCCAGAGAGATTTCTCTCGTAGAAATAGAAGTTTAGATTTGGCAAAGAGTGGAGGTGACGAAGCAATTACACAAAAAGAGGAAGATGTAAAATTTATAATCAACGAAAAAACTTTAAAGTATTTTAAGGGTTATTCAGACACTCATCATGATTATCCATGTTCCTGAGCCGATATACATCATCAATTATATCAAAAGTAAATCTATAATGGATATCCACTCTGACTTCCCAGATATTATTAACGCCCTGTATTTTCTTTGTATGCAATGATGGATGATAAGGATTCTGACAGAATAATCTTAAAGCTTTTTCTACTTTTTTCTTTAACCTGGCATCAAGTCTCTTAAAAGCCTCTTTAAATCTATCAGATCTGCGTATCTTCATAAATTTAAATCCTTTATCAAATCTTCAACATTATCAAAATCTTTACAAATACCATTATTAAAATCCCTGTCAGCTTCTTTTTCGCCTTCCTGCCATTTCTTACTGAAGAACCAATCTTCGTCCCTGTTAATAACTTTCTGAGGAGTCAAAATAATCCTGTTTCCATCAACTTCAACTGCCAGTAAATCATGCTCTTTTAACTGTAATATTTTCCTTATATCAGCAGGTAGAGTTAACTGGTTTTTCTTCTGTATCTGCAATAATTTCATAAAATCACCTCTATTCTGAATTTCCTTTATACGGAATTTCCGTCATGTATATTATATAGCATTTTTATGAAATTTCCTAATTTCTGACAAAACTTCTTTATCTTATTACCCTACCTGGCTCCATTCTTCTTGAGTATATCAACTATTTCTGTATATTCATTTTCTTCTGCCATTTTTAAGGGAGTTTTTCCTTCCTTATCTTTAGCGTTAATATCCACCCCTTTAATAGTTATAAGAAATTCCACTGATTCCTTTGATCCGCTCATTGCTGCATAGTGCAGAGCTGTCCAGCTAAAATTATCTCTGGCCTTAATATCCGCCCCTCTGGCCAGAAGAAGGTCCGCTAATTCACTTGACTCACTGACTGCCGCTGCATGCCGAACTACTGCAGCATGCAGAGGTGTTATACCATTTTTATTTTTAGCATTCACATCTGCACCTTTATTCAGAAGAAATTCTGCTATTTCCTTTGCTCCATTATATGCTACGTAGAGCAGAGGCGTCATGCCATCCTTATCTTTAGCATTCACATCCGAGCCTTTATTCACAAGAAATTCCACTATTTCTTTCTTCGAGTCACTCGATGCCGCACAGTGCAAAGCTGTTCTGCTATCGTTATCTTTAGCGTTAATATCCTCCCCTTTATTCACAAGAAATTCCACTATTTCCTGTGATTTGCCATATGCTGCATAGTGTAAAACTGTATCGCCCCGGGCATCTTTAGCCTTAATATCTGCCCCTTTAGCCAGAAGAAATTCTACTATGTCTTTTGAGCCAATCATTGCAGCATAATGGAGGGCTGTACTGCCACCTTTATCCCTGGTATTAATGTCCGCCCCTTCAGTCAGAAAAAATTCCATTATTTCCTTTTTGCCATTCTTTGCCGCATAGAGTAAAGGTATTTCTCCATAAGTAGTTTCTGTATTAATAAGATCAGGATTTTTAGCGAGTAATGATTTCACCTGTGCAAGGTCTCCTGCGTATATGGCATCGAAAATATCACCTGCCATAACAATAGCTGCAGTCATTATAATAAAGATACTTATTAATAAAAAAACAGTGAACCTGTGATTAACCATTACCTTCTCCTCCTTAATTATTTTTTTCATTTACCTGAACTTCATTTATTTTCCAGTCCCCTTTTTCATTGATCATCCATACAGTTCCTGTATAAATGCCTGTCTTATTCCCGTTTCCTGTATCATCTACCGAATACAATTCGATTTTAACTTCAGCCCTTTTTTCTGTCTGAGAGAGAATTTCCAGATCTCTTATGCCAATAGTGATATTACTTTCCCAGTTTGAATAAAACTCATCGTAAGAGTGAGCTGATTTCCACTCTTTACTCCTGCAATTATAAGCGTCTTTAAATTTTTTATTATTTATGGCAGTATAATGTTTATCCAGTAAATCTACGAGCGGCTGTCCCTGAATTTTTTTCGAGTCACTCTTTTGATTGAGGCTGAGTTATAATTGCTTCAATAAAACCGTATTCTTAAGATGTGCCAGAACACAGGCTTTATAGGCTAATAATTTATCAGAATCAGGTTTTGACTTCAGTGCTTCACCGTAACACCTGCTGGCATCTTCGTAAGAACACATTCTGTAATAACAATTTCCCAGATTAAACCAGAGAGTTCCCGACTCTGGATCTCGCTCAAGGGCTCTGTCAAAACATTTTGCTGCTTCACTATATTTTCCCTGTTTATAAAGTTCCGTTCCATTCTGGTTCCAATCTTTAGCAGACTGGGCCAGAATACATGTTGCCGTTATTACAAGAAATAATGAAATTATTACTATTTTTTGTACGTTTAAGAACATAAAAAACCTCCTCTTCTATCAATTTTCCTTATATTTCTCTCCGGGAAAATGAAAGTCCTTCCTGATAGATACTTTCTAATCTATTTGCTCAAGTCATAATATTTATGATATACTATAAAAAAGAGAAATTTTAAGAGGCAGGTGATAAGTTATGCTGGCTATAGAAGAAAGAGTTGATAGATTGGAATCTTTAATGGAACAGACTCAATTAATGTTTCAGGGATTAATTTTACAGATGAATAAAGATACCAGGGAGATGAAGAAAGAAATCAATAATCAATGGGAGAAGATTGTTAAAAAGTTAGGCACCCTGGTTGAAGATATGGTTATACCTAATATCGAGTTTATAGCTAAAAAATACTTTAACCTGAAGAATGGTAGAATATATACAAGAACTAAAATTTATAATCCTCTTGATAATTCAGAACAGAGGGAATTTGATGTTATAGCCATCTATTCAGATAAAATAATTCTTGTAGAAGCAAAATCCAATCCTAAACCGGAAGAAGCTAAAGAATTTATTGAGCTTATTAAAAGCGGAACATTTTTCAAATATTTCCCGGAATATACAGAAAAAGAGTTAATTCCGATATTTGCTTCTTTTCATATACCTGAAAATGTAATCAAGAAATTATCTAAAAATAAAATTTATGCTATGGGTATCAAAGAAGATACTATGGATATTTTGAACCGGGAATTATTAGAACATTGATTGCTTTTTTATATGGAGTCAGACGCCAATCCAGACATTATAAAATATTTATCGTGGAAACCGTAATAAAGTAAATTCTCTGCTCACGATCCTTCTCTTTCAAAGACTTTCCCTAAAGCAGAAGGCCCTCTCGCCTTACCTGTTACAAAGATAAGCGCAAGGATTGTAATGATATATGGAGCCATAACCGCATATTCATAGGGGATACCGATATTCAATACCTGAAGTCTCAACTGAAGGGCATCTATCATGCTGAATAAAAAGGCTCCTCCCATAATGCCGAAAGGATTCCATCTGCCGAAATAAACAAGAGCGACTGCAATAAAACCCCGTCCGCCCGCTATGTTATCCACAAATGCCGCTTCCTCCTGTCCTATCGTAAGAAATGCTCCTCCCAGGGCAGCAAGGACTGAGCCCGTTATGACACATATATATCTTGTCCTTTCTACGGAGACTCCGAGAGAATCTGCGGCATGAGGGTTTTCTCCTGCCGCTCTTATTTTTAACCCCCAGGTGGTTTTAAAGAGTATGAACCAGGAAAGAGGAACCAGCAGTAGTGCAAGATAGACCATGCAGTTCTGATTGAACAGGATCTCTCCTATAAAAGGTATTTTTGAGAGTAAAGGCACAGGGAAGGGGCTGACCCCTTTTGTCTGTGCTATTGAGCCCATGGTCAGGCGGAAAAACAACCCTGACAGTCCCATGCCAAGTATGTAAATACCTATACCGTTTATTTCCTGGTCGCCCTTCAGGGTAATACTTGCAAAAGACATGACAAGCCCGAAGAGGAGCCCTGTAATTATTGCTCCTGTCAGGGCAAGTAAGAGATTGCCTGTCTTAAAGGCTATGAAAAAACTGACAAAAGCTCCTACCATCATTATGCCTTCCACTCCCAGGTTTAATACTCCGCTTCTCTGGGAATACATTTCACCTGTAGAAGCAAGGAGAAATGGTGCGGAAAGCCTTACGCCTGCATTTAACAGGCCTGTCATTACCCCTGTTTGTAATAGTTCGTTTAACATGTTTTTCACCTTTTATTGTCGTGACGCGTAACGCGTGACGCGTGACGCGTGATGCGTGATGCGTGTGTTCACCGGTACCGGGCGAACACAGTGGTTCGCCCCTACTCACGACTCACCACTCACCACTCACTAAAAATACTATGCAAAAAGTTAACAAAATTTTAATAAAAAACATCTAATTTTTTATTAATATGATGTTATAATTTATCATAGATGAATCTTACATTATTTCCATCCAATCAGAAAGGATGAGTTGAACATGATGATCTCCGGCAATCAAAATAACATAAATTTAAACAATACAGTTACCGGTCGTTCTTTACCGGGAAAAATACAGGAAAAAGATAATTCACAGAAAGATACTGTCACCATTCAGGGTGAATCTTCCCGTGAGAATGATATTATTATGCCTCCTGATTTGAGGAAGATAAATATAAATAAAACACTGGTAGATTTTGCCAATTCTCTGGAAGCCGATAAAGGTCAGGACAGTCAGGGAAAAGAATGGACCGTTATGTTTTATATGGACGGAGCCAATGATCTGGAACCTCATATGGCAAAAGCCATGCTTGATCTGGAAAAAGTTGGTTCCAGTGATAAAATAAACCTTGTATCTCAGATTGCCAGATTGTCCCAGGATGAATTGCTGAAAATTACGGCAGAAAAATATAAAAATGACGCAAAGGCACTGGAAGAAGCGAAAAAACATAAAACCGGTATTGACGGCGACTGGCGTGGTGTAAGGAGATATTATATTACAGGCAATAAAGATAATGAAAGTTCCTCTTATAGTTCTAAAATGATAGAGAATCTTTATCTTACCGATATAAGCCATCCTCAGACTCTGTCGGATTTTGTCACATGGGGTATGAAAAGTTATCCTGCAAAACATTATATGCTCGTCCTTATGGATCATGGCGCAGGGTGGCCCGGTGCTCTGAGTAATGATTTCAGCGGCTCAGACGGTCAGATGATGAGTACTCCCAGTATTGAAGCAGCTCTGAAATCTGCAGAGGCAAGGGCACATAAAAAATTGGATATAATTCATTTTGATACATGCCTTATGGGCTCTGTCGAAGTAGCCTATCAATTAAAGGATTCTGCCGATTATATGATTGCCTCGGAAGAAGTGGCAACCAGTTCCGCTCTCAATTACGGTACTATTATCGAGAAGATGGATAAAATCGTAAGAAACACAGAAACAACACCGAAAGATATTTCCAGGCTTATAGTAAACCATTTTACGAAAGATAATCCCGATGCCTTTAAAACTCATGCCGCCATAGATCTTAAAGAGATGGAAAAAGTTAAAACAGCTATGGATGAGGTAATTGAAGCACTGAATAAGACCGATACGCCCATGTATATACTTAAAGATGTTGTCAAATCTGTGCAGAGTTACGGCAGAATGGCGCCATATCATCCTTTTACAGATTACAGAGACCTGAAGGATCTTTCCGTAACCATTCAAAATGATGAAAGAATAAAAGATGAAAATCTGAAAAAAACAGTAAATAAACTGATTCTTACTCTTAATCAGGCAGTCGTAGCACTGAAACCTCCTGCTACATATGTAAAAGAAGAAGTGGAGAAGGTAGAAAAAAGCGGTAGAGTTACAAAAACTCAGATTGTCATTACCGAGGAAGAAATAGGAGGAGGGGGGCTCTCCATATATTTACCGTTACAGGAAAGTGATACTTATAAGAAATTTCAGGAATATTACAGCCAGCTTGATATGAGTCAGAAGAGTCAGTGGGATGAATTTCTTGGTAAGATAACCAGTTCTCCCGATCAGGATACGGATAAATCCGCAAAAGCTCCGGAGAAGTATAAAGTAACCCTGATTCCTGACATGGAAGCAGGTAATTCTTCTGCAATGCTTACATAATTTTTGCATTAAACTGCATATACCATTTAGAAAATTCAGGAGGTACCATATATGAATGAAATAGGTGACAAATATTTAATATTTAACCAGACTGTTCCTGTGAAAAATAAGAAAATTGAAACGCCGAAACAATTACCGTCTGCAATGGAAGTATGGGAAAAAGGTGCTACCAATATGCTTGGTTTTTATCAGGGTAAAGATGCGGTGTTTACTCCTGTACTTGATGAAAAATCATCTGTTGCAAAAGAACGGGTCATGTCTTCTCAGGAACCGGAGCCGAAGGAAATACAGAAAAAAGCCACGTCTGTCGAAGGGAAAGAAATATCTAAAACAGAAGCAGATGCTTTTATTTCAGAGAAAAGAACCGGAAAATTACTTACAAAAGATAATATATTAAAACCCGATCACCACCCGCAGTTACTGGGTGAAGCTGAAAAAACAAGGGAAAAAGCTAAAATACAGATACCGGGAGCTCCCAATTACAGAAATGTAAACGGTGTGAGAGGCACATCTCAGCCTACTGTTGACGGTATAAGAGGAGTCCTTGATGATGCGGGAGAAAAGGGAAAAAAGATTAAATGGGTTAATCTCAGAGAAGAACCTGTAGTTTATATAAACGGAAAGCCTCTGAGTCTTCGTAAATTGAAAACTCCTTTTAAAAACCTGGAAAATCCGGGCGTAAAAGCAAATGATATAGAAAAACAGGAGAAAGAATTAAAGAAAGAAATACTGGAAGAAGCAAAACGTAATGGTGGTAAACTGATTATTCATGATGAAGATGAAAAAGGAAATCTTGTTCCTAAAGAAGTAGTCATAGGAGAAAATTCTGTTAAAACAACGGAAGAGGTTTTTAATGACTTCAAAAAAGAAGGATATAAAGTTGATTTTAAACGTCTCCCTGTAACGGATGAGAAGGCTCCTGAAAAGAAAGATTTTGACGATCTTACAAAAGCCCTGAAGGATGACAGCCCCGATACTCCCGTCATATTTAACTGTCATGCCGGAAGAGGACGGACCACTACCGGCATGGTCATAGCAGATCTTATGAACCATGCGAAAGAAGACAGATTTAATAAGTCTATTACAAGAAATAAGACTGTGAGAAAAGAAATCATAGAACAGGGTGATAATGTAGATCCGAAGGCAAAAGCCGGCGAATTGAGAAGAATTCTTTCTCTTGTAAAAACACTGGAAGAATTTACTTCAGGTAAAAATAAAGATCCTAAAGAAGCGGACAGAGCTATTGACGAACTTTCTGCCATACTTCAGGACAGAGAGCCGGGAAAAACCTCCGGCCCTTCGGAGAACAAGGCAAAAACGGATGATGCCATTGAACGTACGAGCCAGGTTCAGAACCTGAAGGAATCCACTATAAAAGAACTGGCAAAGGTAAGATACGGTTCACCTTCTGAAAAGCAGAAGGCCATGAATTATATGAAACGTTATTTCCTCCTTCTTTCCTATCAGGAATATCTGAAAGATGAAGCAAAAGGCGGATTTAAAACATCTTTCAGCGACTGGTTCGAAACACACGGAGAATTTAAGACCATGCTTGACAGAGTTCAGATTGCTCTCCTGGGCAGTTCCGGTAATACGGCTTTCGCGTAATGAATTCGTGACGCGTCACGCGGGGTACAGGCTGAGTATTCTGAGAAAAGATTTTTTTAAAGGGGCGAATAAGATCTTCGCTCCTTTTTCTATGGTAAAGACCATATTTTCTGCTGAAAATGCTTTTCTTATTTATTATTTTCTTTTTCCCTGTTATAATAAAGTGAAAGAGGTGAATTATTTATGAGTAATCTTAAAACAGACATGATTTATAAAGAAATTCTTAATCTGCCGGTAAATGAAAAAATAATTTTATTTTCCAGATTAATGAATGAAATTTCTATATATATTGCCAGGAATCAAACATTAAATTTTTATGATATTAAAGGCATAGGTAAAGATATATGGAAAGATATTGATGCTCAGGAATATGTCAATAAGGAAAGAGACTCATGGGATTAATAGAAATCGTTAAACAGCATAGAAGAATCATGTTTGATACGGCTCCGATTATATATTTTATTGAAGAACATAAGGACTATGGTAAAATTACTGATAATATATTCACTATCCTAAAAAATGACTATAATTATTGTGCTTTTTCATCGGTAATTACCTTGAGCGAAGTATTGACAAAGCCATTAAAAGACGGACGAAAAGATATAGTAGAAAAATACAGACAATTTCTTTTAAATTCAATTAATTTTGTTATATATCCGGTAGATGCTATTATAGCTGAAAAAGCAGCATTGTTAAGAGCTATATATGATATAAAAACTCCTGATGCAATGCAGCTTTCAACTGGTATAGAAAATCAGGGTACTATTTTTATTACAAATGATAAAAATTTAAAGAAAGTTAAGGAAATAGAGGTGCTGGTGTTACAGGATTATATATAATAGTGATATTTCGATAAAACAGGGAAATATCAGAGAAATTTTTCTCTGATTCCCCTGTTTTATATTTTCTTTCCATGTTTATTAAGGAAGGATTTTTAAGAGACAAATGGAATTAATCACATTGTAAAAATCAGCATTTAATAAGAATTCTGTCAGTCTTCGCTTATCCTGAAATAAGCGTGTATTAATATGAAGTAACGAGAAACGATCCCCGCGTCACGCGTCACGCGTTACGCGTCACGATCCTGGAGTTATTATGGACATTACATTATCCAGAGATGATATATTAAAAACCATAAAAAGTGCCGGCATTGTTGGAGGAGGTGGTGCGGGATTTCCCACACACATAAAATATAACAGCAAAGCAGATACTGTTATAGTAAACGGCGCAGAGTGCGAACCTCTTCTCAGGGTAGATCAACAGTTAATGGCCCTGAAACCTGAAGCAGTCATAGAAGGTCTTACGATTGCCATGAAGGTTACAGGAGCTGAGAAAGGTGTTATTGCTCTTAAAGGGAAATATAAAGATGCCATAAAAGCTCTTAATGCTGTTCTTTCGGGCCGGAAAGATATATCTCTCCATATTATGGGCAATTATTATCCTGCAGGAGATGAACAGACACTTGTTTATGAAGTTACAGGCAGAATAGTCCCTGAAGGCGGTATCCCTTTAGCCGTAGGTGCTGTCGTAAGCAATGCAGTGACTTTATATAATGTGTTTAAAGCTTTCCAGGGAGAACCTGTAACGGCCCGTCCCATGACTGTTACAGGAGAAGTAAAAAATCCCGTTACTCTGAATGTTCCCGTAGGTACATCCATAAGAGACGTTCTTTCATATGCCGGAGGGATAAAGATTGAGAATCCCGTCATAATAAGGGGAGGGCCTATGATGGGAGCCATTACGAAAGATCTCGATGAACCGGTTGTGAAAACAGACAGCGGCCTTATTGTGTTACCTCAGGATCATTATCTTGTTAAAACTAAAACCAGGGATATAAAGGTAAATCTGGCACATACGAAGATGTGTGAAATGTGTACCTATTGCACCATGTTATGTCCGAGATATTTACTGGGCCATAATATTCAGCCCCATTTAATTATGCGTATCGTAGGATATGGTATAGAAAAAGCTTCAGTAAACGATCTATGCCAGGCCTATCTGTGCTGCCAGTGCGGTATATGCAGTATGGTTGCCTGCCCTGTTGACCTGAAACCGAAGGAGGTCTATGCAGGTATATTGAAGGAATTGAGAGAGAAAAATATTCCCAATCCCCATAAGCAAAAAGAACTTGCACCACGTCCCTTTATGAAATTACGAAGGATTTCTGCAGCAGGGCTTGTAACAAGACTGGAACTGACCGGGTATGATGTGAAAGCACCATGGAAAGACATTGACATACATCCCGGCAGAGTAAAAATACCTCTTAAACAGCATACAGGCGTGAGTTGCACACCTTCCGTAACTGTCGGAGACAGAGTCATAAAGGGACAGATTATAGGCACAGTGCCGGAAGGCACAACAGGTGCATATGTCCATGCATCCATATCAGGTTATGTTTCGGAAATTTCAAATTCTATAATAATAGACGGTTAATAACACCCGTCACGCGTCACGCGTCACGCGTCACGCTCAGAAAATTCTATAATAATAGACGGTTAATAACACCCGTCACGCGTCACGCGTCACGCGTCACGCCTGTAAAGAAAGGTGGCTAATTATGAAAGAATTAAAAGAAAAGATAAATCAGGCTGTTGCTTCCATAAGGAGTAAAACCTCACTCGTTCCCGAAGTGGGACTTATTCTCGGCTCAGGTCTCGGTGTTCTTGCAGAGGAAATAGAAGAAAAAGTGGTTATAAAATACAGTGACATTAAGAATTTCCCTCTTTCTACGGTAGAAGGTCATGCAGGTGCTTTTGTTACAGGAAAACTTGAAGGTAAAACAGTTATTGCCCAGCAGGGAAGACTTCATTATTATGAAGGCTACCCAATGAAAGACATTACCCTTCCTGTGAGGATTATGAAAGCTCTCGGCGTGAAAATGCTTATCGTTACAAATGCGGCAGGTGGCATTAATCCCGATTTTGTGGCAGGAGATTTGATGATCCTGGAAGATCATATAAACCTTATGGGTTATAATCCTCTTATAGGTGTAAATGATCCCGAACTTGGGCCGAGATTCCCTGATATCTCCCAGGTTTATAATAAAGATTTCAGAGAACTGGCATTTAAAATTGCAGAAAAACTGGGACTTAAACTTCAGCACGGTGTTTATGTGGCAGTAAGCGGCCCTTCCTACGAAACAAAGGCAGAAGTAAAGTACATGCGCATGATAGGCGGAGATGCAATAGGTATGTCTACCGTTACAGAAGCTATAGTGGCGGGTCATTCGGGCATACCATGTCTTGGTATATCCTGTATAACAAACTGTATAGATCTGGTTTCTGATAAAAAACTTACCCATGAAGAGGTTATTGAAGTAGGTAATGCCACAATTCCTAAGTTTTCCAGACTTGTGAAAGAAATCATCAAGGAGTTGAAATTCTCATGAGAATGGTTGATCTCATATTAAAAAAAAGAGACGGAGAGAGCCTTACAAAAGAAGAAATAGAATTTATAATTAAAGGCACTACAGATGATACGATACAGGATTATCAGCTTACGGCATGGCTTATGGCAGTATATTTTCGCAGTATGACGGAAGATGAAGTGGTTAATCTGACCATGTCCATGCTTGAATCGGGAGAGAAAATAGATTTGACTTCTATTGAAGGGGTAAAGGTTGATAAGCACAGTACAGGCGGTGTGGGAGACACTACTACCCTGGTTCTTGCCCCTCTTGTCGCTGCAGCAGGCATACCTGTTGCCAAGATCTCAGGCCGGGGACTGAGCCATACAGGGGGAACACTGGATAAACTTGAGTCTATTCCCGGTGTTACTACATCAATAGAACTGGAAGATTTTATAAAACAGGTAAAACATATAGGTGTTGCAGTGGCAGGTCAGACTGCAAATTTAACTCCTGCAGACAAACGTCTTTATTCCCTGAGAGATGTCACGGGAACTGTAGACAGTATTCCTCTCATTGTTGCCAGCATAATGAGCAAAAAAATAGCTTCCGGTGCCGATTGTCTTGTACTTGACGTAAAGGTCGGAAGCGGTGCATTTATGAAGAAAGCAGACGATGCAAGAATACTTGCACAATCTATGGTAAAGATTGGAACTCTTATGAAGAGGAAGGTTACTGCGATTTTAAGTGATATGGATCAGCCTCTGGGGATGGCCATCGGAAATGCCATTGAAGTTCAGGAAGCTTTTGAGATTCTCAGAGGCGAAATTACAGGAGGACCACTCAGGGAAGCGTCTCTTACTCTCGGTGCCCATATGTTATCGCTTGCCGGAGCATGCAGTGATATTACAGAAGGAAAAGATAAACTTCAGGAACTTATTTTCAACGGTATGGGAGCAAGGAAAATGGAACAGCTTATTGAAGCACAGCATGGTAACCCGAAGGTAGTGGAAGACCCCTATTTACTTCCTCAGGCTAAATATGTTTCTTCGGTTCTGGCTCCGTCAGGCGGTTATCTTCAGAGCGTAAATGCCGAAGAGGTAGGAAGATCTGCTATGATACTTGGAGCAGGAAGGGAAAAGAAATTTGATAAAATAGATCCTGCAGCAGGATTATGGCTTAAAAAGAGAATAGGTGATAAACTGGAAAAAGGAGATCCTATTGCAGTAATACATTCAAATGATAAGGAAAAAACTGAAGAAGCAAAGAAATGCCTTCTGGAAGCATATAAAATAGGAGAGGAAAAACCGGAAGAGAAACCTCTTTTTATAGATATTATAACAGGTCAGTGAGAATATTTATATGAGAATCGTAACGCGTAACGCGTAACGCGTGACGGGAGGAACAGGTTCTCATACCTGGTTGTTAGTGAGAATATTATGGAAGAATTTATACTTTCTCCTGAAGATTTAACAGACGGAAAAATCTGGCTGGTGAAACTTGTCTATCTGAGTTCCCTTGTGGAAACACCGGCAGAAGCAAGAAGACTTATTTCACAGGGATTTGTTACTGTTGACGGCCAGAGATTTCTGAACGTGAATGAACATATTGCCGTTAAAGATGGCATGACTCTCGGAGTCGGGAGATTTTCTTTTTGTAAAATAAAAATCTTACATGCCTGAGGTGTGATTTTCTATGAAGAAATTACTTCTTTTATTTCTTGTATTTCTTTTTATAATACCATCAGTTCTCGCAGGAAGTAAATTAAAAGACTACAATACTCTTGTAATATACATAAAAAATCAGGAATATAAAGGTAAGAAATTTTTGCATGAAGATGGTATGATCTATGTTTCTGCCGGTGATCTTCGTAAGGTTTTAAAATTTGAGTATAAATATGACAGAGAGAAAAAACTTTTATATGTTAATAATGCCCCCTATGAATATGCTTATATATTGAAAGGACAGGAAGTATATGTTCCTCTGACAACCTTCTGTACTTTTCTCGGTTACTATCCGACCTATACTGAATGGTCAAATACTCTCGACATATCTACAAGGGAGGTAAAAGAGCCAGATTCTGTTCCTTCTGTTCCTGCAAAGACTGTAGACGGTGCTACTTATATTCTTTATATTCCGTCAGATCTTGACAGTAGTAAGAAATATCCGCTTGTTATCGCTCTGTCACCTGATGCAAATGCGGCGGGGCTCATAGATTTCTGGAAGGATATAGGAGAAACCTATAAAATGATGATAATTGCTTCCAAAGAATACAGGAACGGACAGGATATGGAACCCCCTATAAAGAGTATGGCAAATACCGTAAAGAGCTTCTTCGGCACCTATCCCATAGATGAGAAAAGGATAATAGCTACAGGCATGTCCGGCGGCGGTATGGGCTCTCATGCATTTTCTTTTTTATATCCTGATCTTATAAGAGGTATTATAGTAAATACAGGTATGATGCATGAAGAATTTGCAAAAGAGCAGGCCAGTTATCCCGGCGGCAAAATAGCCGTATTTCTTGCCAGTCCTGCTGATTTTCGTTATGATGAAATGAAAAGGGACAGAGCTTTTCTCGAAGGTCTCGGATGGAAAACAAACTGGATAGAATTTGAAGGAGGACATGTAGTGGCACCTGTATCTGTATATCATCAGGCTGTCAGATGGATAAAGGAGCAGATGTGATAACGGTTTAAGTTGAAAGCTAAAAAAAAGAGAGTGGCAGATGTTTTGTGTAAACTTACCATGTAATAAGGATTTAACAGAGGCTTACACAAAATTTATGACAAAGCTAAAAAAATAGAAATGAGGTAATATGTATGAAAATGAAACAGTTTCAGAGAGGTGTGGCGGAAACAACTATTATGGCCCTGAGTTTCCTGATAATCTGCCTCGGATTGTCTATAATGGGTGTGAGGAATTATTATCTTCTGTCAAATTATAAATCGGAAACATTTAAGGCTATTCCGTCTGATGTGGATGTTTATGCAAATATCAATTTTTATCCTGTTATATGGCAGTTAGAACATACAAAATCAGGAGAAGAAACTCAGGAAATAAAAGACCTGAAAGAACTGCTTGGAATATTTCAGAGTAAAAGCAAAATTAACGTGGAAGAAGATCTGTTATCCTGGATGGAAGCCGATCTGTCATTCGGTATTTTTAAATCGGAGAATTTATATAGATATATAAAGGCAGCGAGAAAACTGGATAAATGTAAACATGATCTTTATTCTACAGGAAATGCCCTTGAAATGTATTATGAAGTAAATAAATCATATCCGAAAGAATTGAAAGAGCTCATGCCTGATTATATGGAAAAACTTCCTCTCTGCCCTTCGGAAGGGAAATATGAATATAAAACGGAACAGCAAAATCAGGCCTTTCTTTTAGAGTGCTGTGAAAATGCCCATGTAGAGGCAGGTCTTGCAGGAAAAAACCCTTCTTACAGAGGCGAAAAAGGTAAAGGACATATGATTGATTCTCATAGAGAGATGCCTGCAGATGCTTTACCAGATGTGCTTCTGGTTACAAAGGTGAAGAATATGGCCGACGCAGAAGCTTTTATTGCTAAAATCGGAGGAGATGGAAAGATTTCTTCCGTAGAATATAAAGGGACTAAAATTAACTCTTTTGAAAAGGAACTGTTTTTCTGTTTTACAGATACCTTTCTTATTATTTCAAATAATGAGGATACAGTAAAAAAATCTGTAAATACTCTCAAAGAAGATCAGGATAATATAACAAAAAATAAACTTTTTTCGAAGTTTATGGAAAAAAAGCCCGAATACTGCCTTTCTTCACTTTTTATCAATCTGGAACATATATTAAGCCCTGTTGCTAAAGATATTACAAAGGAGCCGCTCAATAAAATACTTCCTCCCGCTATAAAAGCTTTCAGGAGTTATTCCGTAGCATTTTCCGGTTCCGGAAGAGGAATGAAAATGGATACTTATCTTAATATTGATAAGGAAAGTGACAGTCCTGTAATAAAAATTCTTCTTGATAAAAACAGGGAACAATCGTCAGGTCTCAAAATTATTCCTGATGATATGTCAATGATTGTTACGAGTTCTGAGCTGAAAAGCGGTCATGAAATAGGAAGGGAATTTATGAAATCTTTTCCTGATATGGAAGAAAAATACAAAGGTCTTAACCAGATGGTCGGCCTTCTTACACAGTTAGATATTGATAAGGATATAATAGATAACATATCAGGTGATTTGACTGTGGCTACATCTATTACAGAGACCTATCTGGAAGATTTGAAGAAAATGGCAACAGTGGAGAAAGTAAAGAGAGATTTAACTGTTCTCGGAGAAGCAACGCTAACGTACCAGAAGGAAAATGGAGGAAAAATACCAGGAAAACTGGAAGATTTAAAACCTGCTTATATAGCGGAAATTCCTTCGGCACCATATGGCGGATCTTATGTTATCCTTCCTCTGGATGAAAAACAGACAGGAGAATATCCTCCTTTTTATACAGGTTTTTCCGGCATATTACCGGGCCTCGAAAAAGATTTCCCGAAGTATTATTCTCAGAATGGTATTACCATCGGAAAAGATGAGACAGGACAGGAAAAAATAATGCCTGTACCCATGATGGATATGGTTTTTGTTATGGGTATAAAAAATAAAGAACCTTTTAAAAAGCTTCTTGACCTTGCCACCCCCTTTATACCTGCTAAACTGGAGGAAATCACTTACAGAAGGACAGCTTATTCTACCTTTAATAATTTAAATGTTGCAGGCACTCCTTTTAACCTTTCATGTGCTTTTATAGGTGATTATTTTGTTATAAGTACAGGAAAAACCGTAAAACCTATGGAACATGTTATAGATACGTTCCGCGGAAATAAAAAATCTATCCTTAAGATGAAAGATTATAAAACAGCCATTCAGGAAATGGGAGACGGCCATGTTACAGGTTTTTCCTATATGAATATGAACGATATCCTGAAAATATCTGCCATATTGCCTGAGAATGAAGAGATTGGTAAAGAGAACATGCAAAAAGTTTCAGAACAGTTCAGGTACATATGGGGATCGTCTATGGTAGAAGATGACGGTATTCATTCGGTTATGTTCATACCTTTAAATTAGAAAAGTGAGTGGTGAGTCGTGAATGGAGATATCCTGTTCACGGCTCACTTTTTTTGTCGTGAGTCGTGAGTGGTGAGTCGTAGGGGCGTTTAATTAAACGCCCTGTAATGGAATACGCATTACGCATTACGCATCACGCGTTACGCGTCACGATTTATGCTTATCTCAATAGTTACGAAGTGGATCTGCGGATTTTTCGGTAAAGAATAAGACCGATAATCATCATTCCTGTACTGATTAACTGGGCTACAGTTAATCCCAGCGTGAGAGGAAGGAAATGTTCTCTCCAGAATTCTACGGTAAAGCGAACCAGACCGTAAAGGAATATGAAACCACAGAATACCTCTCCTCTATATCTATTTTTTTTCCATAGATATAAGAGTATTAAAAAAATTGTCAGATCAAGGGAACTTTCATAGATTTGTGTGGGATGTCTGGGCACTTCTCCTGCTCTCGGAAATATGACAGCCCAGGGAAGGGAAGAAGGTTTTCCGTAACAGCAACCGTTAAGAAAACATCCTATCCTGCCGAAAACCAGTCCCAGTATGCCGCATAGAACTGATAAATCTGCCACGTCGAGGAAAGGAATTTTTTCTTTTCGTGAAAAATATATCATAAATAAAATTCCTCCTGCTACACCTCCATGCCATGCAAGTCCGCTTCCTGCAACACGGAAAATCTCCAGAGGTGATCCAATAAAATTATTCAGATGTAAAATAATAAATAATATTTTTGCCCCTGCAAGGCCTGAGAGGAAAACAAACAAAATCATATATATAGTTTTATCTGTTTTAAAATTCCTGTCTTTCCCGCATATAATGCCACATATAAAAGCAGCAATAACACCGAGAGACACCATAAAGCCATATGAATATACAGGTGTTGAACCTATATGAAAAAGTATTTTATGCATATGTCACCTCTATCGTGATGCTTAATTTACGTGACGCGTAATGCGTGATGCGTAATGCGTGTTTTATCGGTACCTGGCGACCACAGGGGGGCGCCCCTACGACTAATGACTCACCACTCACTATAATCGTGACGCGTCACGGGTAAGCATCCCTTTCACTCTTCACTACTCACTACTCACTAAAACAGCGTTCTCTGCGATTTAAGCTTTATATTTAAAAGAACGCCTGCAGACATCATATTTGTCAGGAGAGAACTGCCTCCTACGCTTATAAACGGAAGAGGTATTCCTGTAATCGGCATAATACCTATATTCATTCCTATATTTTCCATTATATGCAATACAAACATGGATACAATTCCGAGTGCAATAAGTGTGCCAAAAGAATCCTTTGCATTTTTTGCTATGGACAGACCTTTCCATATGATAATGAAATAAGCAATAAGGAGAAGCATACATCCTGCGAAACCGAATTCTTCTCCTATAACTGAAAAGATAAAATCTGTCGTATGTTCGGGAACGAAATGGAGATGACTCTGAGTACCCTGAAGAAACCCTTTGCCAAATAATTTCCCGGAACCTACCGCTATTTGAGCCTGAAGTATATTCCATCCTGCACCTGCAGGATCATTTTCCGCATTGATAAAACTTGTAAGTCTCTGCCACTGATAGGCTTTCAGAAAAAAAGGTGCTATTGCTGTACCCAGGAGAATGACACCGAGCAAATATAAAGGATTAACACCTGTATAAAAGAGCAATGTAAAGGTAATTCCGATAAGCACAATTGACGTGCCGAGATCCGGTTGCAGCAAAACCAGACCTATAATAAAGCCGGCATGTAAAGCTATTTTGGTAAGTACAGACAGTCTGTTTATTTTTTCTTGATTCAGGGATAATAAGCGTGAAAGGGTAATTATAAAAGCCAGCTTTGCCGGTTCCGAAGGTTGAAATGTTCCCAGGCTTCCAAGTGTTATCCAGCTCTGAGCTCCTCTTATATTTTCACCTTTTATAAGTACTATCAGTAAGAGAATAACAGTGCAGATATAGATGTAAATCCTGCATTTACCCCAGAACTCATAGTCTGCTGTCATCATAACAGACATGGCAACAAGCCCTACCAGGAAAAATGTAACCTGTCTCCTGAATTCGGAAGATAGTCCTTCACCTCTGTAACTTGCACTGTAAATCATCATTATACCGAAGAGTATAATAGCCAGTACTGTTATAATAAATATAAAATCAAGATGTTTGAATTTGTTCATAAATATCGTGACGCGTAACGCGTGGGTTGTAATGCGTGATACGTGATGCGTAATGCGTATTCCATTACAGGGCGTTTAATTAAACGCCCCTACGACTCACGACTCACGACTCACTATTCACCTTTTTCTCCATCCTTTTTTTCTTTATGTCAAAATAATCCTTTATAACCTCTGTGCCCAGCGGTACAGCAGTTTTGCCTGCATATCCTCCTGCCTGTTCAAGGAACACCGATATGGCTATTTCCGGATCGTCTGAAGGAGCAAAAGCAACAAACCATACGTGATTTTCACCTGTTGGATTTTCCGGAGTCGGGAAGTTTTCTGCTGTTCCTGTTTTTCCGGAAATTTCTATTCCCTTGATATTTCCTGCTGTAGACGTTCCACTGGTAACAGCCATTCTCATGCCATTTTTTATTACATTCAAATTATATTCGGACACATTTATTTTACGATGGTTTTTGGCTTTATACTCATAAATAATGTCTCCCTGTTCAGATGCAATTTTTTTTACCAGATGAGGAGGGTTATAGTCACCATTACCGGCAAGTATAGCTGTTACCACTGCCATCTGAAGAGGGGTGACAAGCAAATAACCCTGTCCTATAGACATATTTACGGTATCTCCTATGTACCATTTTTCCCCTATTGTTTTTTCTTTCCATTTCTCTGTAGGTAAGAGACCGGGATTTTCACCCGGCAGTTCTACTCCTGTAGCGATACCAAGGTTAAATTCTTTTGCATACTCTTCTATTTTTTTAAGGCCCAGTTTCATACCGAGTTTGTAAAATACAACATCACATGATTCTGCAATGGCATTTGTAAAATCTATTTTTCCATGACCTGTCCTTAAATCGCAGTTGAAAATTTTATCTTCTACTTTTATGTAACCGGAACAGTAGAAAGGTGTCCATTCACCTACTATTTTTTCCTGGAGAGCAGCGGCAGAGGTTATAATTTTAAATGTTGAAGCAGGAGGATAGAGACCTGATATGGTACGGTTAAATAATGGTTTCCACGGGTTTTCTATAAGCTGTTTATAATTTTTTTCCGATATGCCTGTCGAAAATAGATTCGGGTTGTAATCAGGTTTACTGGTCATTGCCAGAATATCACCTGTTTTTACAGAGATGACTGTTACTGTTCCTGCTTTAGTTTTACCTTTTGCGAATGAAAGCCTTTGAAGCATCATTTCCAGTTCTTCTTCTGCTGCTCTCTGAAGATCTTTATCAATAGTCAGATATATGTTGTTCCCTGAAATAGGTATTGTTTCACCGAGAACTTTTACTATATTTCCTTCAGCATTCACTTCTATTTCTTTTATACCCTGTTTACCTCTGAGAGTAGAATTATAATATAATTCAATACCGTCTTTACCTATTATTTCCCATGGCTGATAATTTTGATCCTTTACATCTTCCAATTCTTCATCGGCAGGTAGACCTACATAGCCAATTACATGGGAGGCAAGATTGCTCCCCGGATAATTTCTTATTGGTTCTGTTTCTATATATACTCCGGGAAGAGAAGAAAGTATTTCTGACAGTTCCGCCACAGTCTGAAGGGTGAGGTCATGTTTTATTTCTACAGGTGTAAACAGCGGATAGGGAGAAAATTCTATTTTTTCTTTTATATCTTTTTTACTGATCGCCAGAATCTTTTCAAGTGTAGAAAAGGTTTTTTCTTCATTTACCAGTTCTGTCGGGTTTATTGTAAGCAAAAAAGAAGGTTTATTATTACTCATTATCTGACCATTACGATCGTAAATCAGTCCTCTCTGAGCTTTTGTATAGGTTCTTCTCACTATATTTTTTTCCGCTTTTTTAAGGAGTTCATTGCCTTTTATTATTTGCAGCTGAAATAATCTCACAGAAAGACCTGTGAATATTAATAATATAATTATTTTAAATATAAAATCACTTCTGTTATTCATAATTATACCGGGTTTTATATCTCTGGCTGAAGAGTTTATTTAAATTAGTAAAGAGCAGTAAAAAGAAAGGAAGAAAAATAAGATTTAACAGCATCTGGATTAATATTTTCTCAATAAAATTCGGAGGTAATACCCTCCTGGTTCCGAGAGTAAAATAAAAAAGGAGATGAATGGATTCATTTATAAATGTACTTATGATTACAATTATGACAGGTGTTAATAGATTTGAATTACTGAAATTATCCTTTGAATATCCTGCAAGAAGACCTGTAGATGTTTTACTGATACAACAGGCTCCCAGGCTTTTCAGTGATATAAAATCCTGAACCATACCTGCTATAAAACCAAACATACTGCCTCTTACTTCTCCTCCATGTAAACTGAAAGATACTACCACTATGAGGGTTAGATCCGGTATGACTCCCTTCCAGCTTATTCCTGACAGGACACTTCCCTGTATTATTATAGAAATGATCATTATAATGACACCTGTGAAAAAAAACATAATCTTAATTTCCTTCCTCTGGAATTGGTTCTGCAGGATTTTCCTTCAGAATTAATACATGTTCCAGGGATTTAAATTTTGCTGACAGTGTAATCTCTGCTGTTTGAAATAATTTATCATTGCTCCGATATAAATTCGTAATATATCCTATAGTAATACCTTTCGGATATATTTTGCCCAGTCCGGATGTTTCAACTGTATAACCTGTTTTAATATTTTTATCAGGAATTATATATTTCATTTCACATTTCTGTCCTGACCCGTAAATTATTCCGGAATTCCTTGTTTCTCTAATAATAGCAGGTACTGCACTTTCATTATCCAGAAGTAACATTACCTTGGAACTCTGTGGAGATACTACCATAACTCTTCCTATTAATCCATTATTATCTACTACAATCATATCTTTTTTTATTCCGTCTACAGACCCTTTATCTATTGTTATAGATTGAAACCAGCTGTTAGGTTCTCTCCCTATTACCTCTGCTGCAACAGTTTCCATTAGAAGACTGTTTTTAAAATCCAGCATGTCTCTTAATCGTTTATTTTCTTCTATATATCCTTTTAGTGTTTCTTTTTCCCTCTGAAGTAAAAGGATATGATTTTTTAAATTATTATTTTCTTCTACGACGTCTTTATTTTTTTTGAAAGTTGACAGAATTACTGAGAGTTTATTTTTTGCTGTATTAATTATTTTCTGCAATGGTAAAGTTATATAAGAAACGATATTTTCGACACAGTTACTTTCTCCGCTTTCTATATCCCTGTTCTGGTAGAAAACTATGACAAGTGATAGTATTATGAGTAGAAGAAAAATACGGGGGAATGTTTTTTTTCTTTTAGTCGAATATTTCATTTACGCAGTTACCTCTTATTTGTGATGTGTAAAAACAGTTGTTTCCCTGTTGTGTGTGATTGGGCAGTCTGCACGTTATGTATTATAGCTTACGTATTTATATATAATATTTTATTTGTTTTTTTTCTCTCATTACCTCTTTAAAAAGAATCTGATTGGTAAAAAGATGGCCAAGTCCTATAGCTACCGTAGAAACAGGATCTCTGGCAATTTTAGCAGGAATTCCCGTAAGTTTTTCTATTACTTTATCAAAACCTTTTAATAAAGAAGTACCTCCTGTAAGAATTATACCATGTTCCTGTATGTCATTTATAAGGTCAGGGGGGGTTTTTTCAAGACCTACTTTTATTATATCAAGCATTTCTTTCAGAGTCTCACTTAAAATCTCTCTGATTTCTCCTTCATGGATTTTTACTGTTTTAGGGAGACCGCTTATGACATCACTTCCCTTTACAGTCATAGACATTTCATCCGGATGGGGATAGGCGGAACCCAGGAAAATTTTTATCTCTTCAGCAGTATTATTTCCTATGGCAAGATTATGTTGCTGTCTCATAAAGCCTATAATTTTTTCTGTAAGCTCATCGCCTGCTACCTTCAGGTTTTCATTTACAATACTTCCGCCCATTGATATTACTGATACCTGAGTCGTTCCTCCCCCTGTATCAATTACCATATTACCTCTCGCTTCCAGTATGGGGAGACCGCACCCTATAGCTGCAGCAACAGGTTGTTCAAGGGTAAATACTTCTCTTGCACCTGCCTGAGTTAATGCTTCTACTACTGTTCTTTCTTCTACGGAACTTGCTCTCGAAGGGATACCTATTATAACTTTAGGCCCTATTATGGAATTTCTTCTGTCGAGTCTCTTCATAAAAATGGAAAGCATTTCTTTTACTGCTTCAAAATCCGATATAACACCATGCTTCATAGGCCTTATGACTTCTATGTGTCTGGGTACTCTACCTTCCATATGCTTTGCATCATGGCCTGTTGCAAGAATCTTTTCTTCCTCTTTATCTATGGCTATATAGGAAGGTTCACAGAGCTTAATACCCTTTCCTTTTACATATATGGGAGTATTTGCTGTGCCGAGATCTATGGCAATATTATTTGAAAAGATATCTATCATATTGGTAATAAAGGAAAGATTCATTATGTCAACCCCAGATGTTTATACCGGTTTTTATCAGGATGGTATACAGTGTTACCAGTGGTAAACCAACTACATTATAGTAACAGCCATTAATATATTCAACAAAGAGAGCACCTTTTCCCTGTATTCCGTAAGATCCTGCTTTATCAAAAGGTTCTCCTGTAGATATGTAACTATCTATTTCCATAGAAGATAGATCTCTGAATTTTACAATAGTTTCTACATGTTCTGTAATTTCTTTTTCTATTTTATTATCTCTCACTGAAATTCCGCTGTAAACTGTATGAATTTTCCCGCTCAGCAAGGACAGCATTCTTCTTGCATCATCATCTGTTTCCGGTTTTTCAAGGATATAGTTGTTTAATACAACTATAGTATCACAGCCGATTACAAGACAGTCTTCTTCCGGAGAAAGTAAAATTGCCCTTGCTTTCTCTTTAGCATTATAACAGCATAACTCCTGCGGGGTAAGGTTACTCTGAACTATTTCTTTCCAGTTACTGACCTGGATTTCAAATTTAATTCCCAATAGTTTCAGAAGTTCCTGCCTTCTGGGAGAGTTAGAAGCCAGAATTATTCTCTTCAATTTAGTTCCTTTCCGGATTAACTTATTAATATGTTATAACCTCAGAATAACCTTCCCCCCTTATGAGTTTTGAAACAATTAAATTCTATTGACCTGAGCAATAAGCATATAAAAAACGTTCCCATTCCGTTACGTGTCACGAGAGCATATATTTTATGCTTAACTCAGAATATGTTACGGAACTTAACTTTAAATATTTCCATATAACTTTTTAAATCCCTGCAAGAAAGATTTTGAAAAATAAAAGGTGAAGGGACAGCGTTTCACCTTTTATTTACTACACTTATTTCAGATAAGTTTTAACGTTTTCTCCTTCCATGTTTTACCATCGGAATTTTCAGGTGAAAGTTCCAGAACCCTTTCAAAACATTTGAGAGCATCATTATATTTTTTGAGTTCATATAAAGAAATGCCTTTGTTAAGCCATATGTCAGGAATCTGGGGGTATCTTGCTATAGCCATATCATAATAGAGAATTGATTCTTCATGTTTTCCCTGCTTTGACAGAACCATACCCATGTTAAATGAGTATCCCATATTTGTGGGGTCCAGTTCCATAGCTTTATTATAACATGCTATAGCTTCATCGTATTTACCTTCCTCGTCAAGAAGTAAACCCTTTGCGAAAATAGCATGTTGATATGACGGATCAATCTCTAAAATTTTATCATACCATTTATATGCTTCTTCATATTTTTTTTGAAATCCCAGGATAAATCCCTTGAATAAATAAGCTTCAATATATTCTTTATCCAGTTCTAAAGCCTTATCGAAACATTTGATTGCTTCATCCTTTTTCTCCAGATCATAAAGGGTGAGTCCTTTTGCATACCAGACACATGCAACATCAGGTTTGAGTTCCAGAGCTTTATCGAAATATATAAGTGCTTCTTCATTTTTCTTTTTTCCTTCTTCAGCATTGACCATACATCTAAGAGTATTATTCAGAAGTCCTTTTGCATACCATACTTCAAAATATGCAGGATTAATCTCCAGAGCTTTATCAAAACATTTCATTGCTCTGTCCTTATCAAATTTCGACTCACCGAGATTATAGAGAACTCCTTTACAATACCATTCTTCTGCTGTTTCTGCTTTAACAGGTATATGGTTAATTATTAAGACCATTAATATTGAAATTATAATTTTTTTGAACATATTCTCTACCTCCTTAGAATTTAATCAGGTCTGTTTTTATGGATAAGTATATCCTCTGGGATAATAGTTCTGTGGCGGAGTAACATATTGTATCTGTTGACTACAGACTTCCTGCCCATTCTGTAATTCTATCCTTGTATGTTCTCCTGGGCCAAGAGACAGGGTTTTAGTCCATGTAGTATTAATGACAGTAATATAATAGTAATATCCGTTGACACTGTAATTATATGAAAGACTGCCCTGGGATGAATAGGAAGACAGGGCTGTTATCGTATATTTTCCCGGAGGCAGACCGGTAAAAGAAAAATTACCGTCCTGTGGAAGTCCGCACGATACTACTTCTCTTGTTGCAGGTATACGGGCATTATTTATATATTCCTCTGACACCCTCACTACACCTGATTGAAAAGGTTTGTTGATTACTACAGAGCCTGAAATAGAACCGGGTGTATTAACGCTATATTGATCTGCCGGGCCGGTAATAGTTACCTGTAATTGATTCCCTGAACCTTTATATGTTGCACCGACAAAATCCGCTGTAGCTGTAACATTCAGATAGTAAATATTTAGCCCTGTATATCTGTCAGGTCCTATGGCAAGAATACTCAGAGGTGCAGATTTACCGTTTATTGTCATCTGTGAAGGTAATGACTGAAGATTTGAGTCGACTCCGAGCATGGAAAGATAGTCTGCTGCAGGGGCATACATTATATTATTCTGATATATAACAGCTTTAGGAAAGGTGCTGCCGTTTATTGTAAGAGGTACTGACGCGGGATCAATAAAAGAACTGGAAAGAGTGGTGAACTGAGATGAATTGACCTGCAGTGATAGAGATAATAATAGTAATAAGATTATAATATTGGATTTTAAAAAAATTTTGACACTGAACATATAAAACCTCCTTTTCTATAAATATTGTTTATATAATACAGTTTATATCGTAACGCGTAACGTGTGACGGGTTTAATTCCGGTGCATCACACATTACGCGTTACCAAATACGAAGTTATTATTTATGAACTGTTATGAAACTAATAATGAAAAAATTCTTTTAAGGAATAGAATTTTATTAACTGTCTCTTTCCTCGCGTCACGCGTTACGCGTTACGCGTCACGATTTAATATATTTGAGACAGTTATTTAATTATCGTTCCTAAATAAATTTCTTCATAGCTTCTTTATCTATTAATTTACCATGACTCACTACATAGAGCGGTTCTTTATGGTACATAATAGCTTCATAAACACTCTTTCCGTCAAGGACTACCATATGGGCAGGGTGTCCTTCCGCAATAGAGAAATCTTTTACATTCATTGCTTTACCTGCATTAACTGTTACCATATCGTAAATCGTTTCCATTTCCTGATACGTTGTCATCCAGAGGAGATGGACATTTAAAAAGGCAACTTCAAGCATACTGTTCTGTCCGAATGGATAATAGGCATCTACAACATCATCCTGTCCGAGTGCTACAAGACATTTTTCTGCCAGAAGTTCTTTTACCTTTGCATGGAGCGGGCCTGTATGAGGGTCACTTATGACTCCCATCTCTGCCTGTTTAAGGAGAGCTGCTATTTTCTTGAAATATGGGCCGGGATAAAGTGCCATGGCTCTTGCATGATGGGCCAGCGATCGGCCCGGTCTCTTTGCTTTTATTGTAGCTACTGCAAGTTTCTCCAGTGTTCTTAATCCGGGATCTCCTGCATCGTCAACAAGCATGGATATATCTTTATCATATTTTACAGCCAGTTTCATCATAGCATCAATATGGGCCTGTTCATCTTCTTCTGTAAATTCTATCCAGGGAATACCTCCCACTACATCTGCTCCCATTTTCATGGCTTTATCTATTAATTTTTCTGTTCCCGGTTCTCTTACGACTCCATCCTGTGGAAATGCCACTACCTGAACATCTACAATATCCTTGAATTCCGATTTGGCCTGAAGAAGTGCTTCTATACCTATGAGTTTTGCTTTTGAATCTACATCTGCGAAAGCTCTGATATGAGTATTGCCGTTTATGGCAGCAAGAGCAAGAGCTTTTCTTACATTTTTTATAATCCAGTCTACTGCATATTTTTCTTTTACCCTTGCGGCAAGTTCTATTGCAGTCATCGCCGCTCCCATATCTCCGCCGTGATATGATTTAAGCGCTTCTTCATCCATCATCTGCAGGGTGTAAACTTTGCATAAATGAAGGTGGGCATTGCAAAAAGATTCTGTTACAAGGTTCCCGGCCGCATTTATCTCGCTTTTACATTTATCCTTGAGATTTTTTTTAATTTTTGCTATTTTCCCGCCTTTAATAGCTATGTCCTGAGTTTCTTTTGCACCCCTGAGCAGGGCATTTCTGATGATGAGATCCATATTAAAAATCCTCCTTAAAATTTAAATGTAGAGATATGGAATAATAATATCAAAATTTTTTTCTCTGTCAAGAAGAAAATAAGTGAAAAGTGAAAAGTGAAAAGTGAAAAGAATAAGACATTGCTCAACTTTTCACCACTTACTATTGGCTTATGTTGCTTTATAACGTAAAATATTATATGATAATACCTGTCAGAAGTATCATGCGATGAAACTGTCTTCCGTCACGCGTTACGCGTTACGCGTCACGATATCGTTAAAGGAGTTGATATATTTGAAAATATTTAAATTTTTACTTGTTCTGTTCTTTATATCCATAGTTCCGCTGGTGGCTCAGACAAAGTTTCCTTCTGTATATATTGACGGCCAATTATTTCAGGGAAGAGTCATACTTTATAACAATATTTTATATGCTGACTGTGATGATCTTATGAAAGCAATAAAAGGAACACATATATATAATATTGCAGAAAACAGACATTATATAAATAATAGATATTTTCCGGATGAATATGGATATAACTATCAAAATCGTTTTTATGTTTATTTAAAATATGCAGTCCAATTTGCAGGAGCAAGTAAAGCAAAGTATGATTCTTCTACAAATACGATAATTATAGAATTTCCGTCATCTCAAGTAGCAGTTTATTCTACCCCTTCTCCCGATAAAGGAGAAAAGGTTACGAATTTTAATGATGTAAAAACTGCAGAGGGAGGACTTACGGAACATTATCAGCAAAATGAACAGTTAGATGCCATTTTGAAAGAAGTTTCGGCAGGTCTTTACAGTAAATATGGCATGCAGGTTCCATGTGCCATTCAGGTTATGTCTGTTGATGAAACAGAACTTCTGCATATAGCACAGGATGAAAAACTTGCAGATGCAGCTATAGCAGGTCTTTACTGGAGACAGAAGATTTATATTCAATATGGCCTGTCTACGTCAAGAATATATGAAGTCATGGCCCATGAATTTACCCATGCCTGGCAGCAATATAATTGTCCTTTAGATCAGGAACAACTGCTTATAGAAGGTTTTGCCGAATGGGTAGCATATAAATACTCTCAGGGCAGAACTTCAGGAGGCTCTTTTACAAATAAAGGAAATACAGTCTATGGAAAGGGATTGAAGTTTTTCCAGGATATGGAAAAGAAACTCGGAGAAAAAGCTGTTTTTGATTATGTAAAGAAAAATAAAAGTGCTGTTCCTTATTAAGATTGTCCAGGGAATAAAACTTTTAAAAATTAAAAAGTGAAAATTTATATCAATTTCCAAAAATAAATAAAAATCTTAATAGCAAAAACTATTAAGATTTTTATAAGATTCTGATTCTATAAATGTTAAAAAAATCGATGCTCTTCCGCTATTACTTTGATTATGTACACGCCCCCTTTCTAAAAGTCA
>CAYSLJ010000022.1:0-55266 GCA_964431735.1 uncultured Synergistia bacterium
GCCTCACCCACCGGAAGGGTGTAGAATAAATATTACTTTTCGGATAGGCTCTAAGTACCGCTCCAGATAAGTTTATACTCATTTCTAAAACCTGTTCCTGTCCGGACTCTTCCGGAAAAGATATAATCCTGTTACGTGGCAAACTGGTTTTTCAGACTGTTACTGACCTGAGCATAAGCATGTAATAACAGTCTTCCTCCCGTCACGCGTTACGCGTCACGAGATCAGATATTTATTATTTATGCTCACCTCAGTAATATTTTGCGTCTATATCATTTACAACTCTCTTTTAATACGGCATATCTTTTACTGCAGAGCCCGGATAGGAACAGGAGCGTGTGCCATATTTTTTGGATATCAATTTACCTGTTACGATACCAAGTTACGAAATACAAGAATCTTATTATAATTCCGGTATTACAGGTTTTTGAAGGGTTTAAATAAATTATGTCGAATTTTCACAGATCTGATTTTACTGAAAAGAAAGAAGAGAAAAAAAATTGAAAAATGAACTGTTAAAAATAGGCTATTCCAATTATGTACCAATAAATAAAATTATGTCAATTATAAGTCCTGATTCTGCCCCTGTAAGAAGGCTTATTAAAATAGCAAAGAAAGACGGAAATGTAATAGATGCTACTCACGGAAGAAAAACAAAATCCGTAATTGCACTGGAAAACAGACAGTTAGTTCTTTCTGCAGTAAATACAGATAAACTGGCAGAAAGATTTTATGGTATAAATGTCAAAACAAATAATACTGAAGAAGAATAGAGAGGAGCAGCTAAATGTCTGATATGGAAACTCAAAAAATATCTGAGGGAGAACATTTTAAACCTTATATTCCGGCAGATCAGGTTATACCGGAATTTACATTTCTGAGTATAGGTCTCGGTATAATCCTTGCCATTGTATTCGGTGTAGCCAATGCGTATCTCGGCCTTCGTGTGGGTATGACTGTAAGTGCAACTATACCGGCATCTGTCATATCTATGGGTATATTGAAAGGATTACTCAGAAGGGGAACAATACTTGAAAATAACATTGTACAGAACCTTGCTGCAGCGGCAGAATCCCTTGCTGCAGGTGTTATATTTACCATACCTGCTCTTATAATATGGAAGGTAAATCCTTCTATATTACAGATGTTTATCATGTCTGTCCTTGGTGGTATTCTGGGAGTACTGTTCATGATACCTCTCAGAAGATATCTTATAGTACAGGAACATGGCAAATTACTCTATCCGGAAGGTACTGCCTGTGCGGAAGTTCTCATAGCAGGAGACAAAGGTGGTTCTCAGGCAGTAGTAGTATTTTTATCCATAGCAGTAGGAGGAATCTATAAATTCCTCTGTGAAGGATTAAAGCTCTGGAAATCTTCGCCAGAGTGGAACATAAAAGGTATAAATAACGGTCTTTTAGGGTTCGATACCCTTCCCGCATTGCTGGGAGTCGGATTTATAATAGGTATACAGGTATCTGCCATGATGCTTGCCGGTGGTCTTATGTCCTGGTTTGTTTTAATTCCTCTTATATCTTACCTTGGTGCCGGTCTTTCTGTTCCGGTTTCGCCTGCAACTGAACTCATCAAAAATCTCGATGCAGTAGGTATATGGAAAAATTATATTCGGTACATCGGTGCAGGAGGGGTTGCCTTCGGAGGACTCTGCAGTCTTATGAAATCCCTCCCTATTATAACTCAATCTTTTAAACTTGGCATGCAGGAATTGCTTAAAACATTCAAAGGAACAAAAGAAGAGCAGGAAAGAACAGCACAGAGTATTTCTATGTTCTGGGTAATATCAGGTGCTGCTGTAATAACAATACTTATAACAGTATTACCTTATATACCGGGCCTTAATTTACTTCCCAACATAGGTATAACGGGAGCAATTCTTACTGTAATATTTTCATTCTTTTTTGCCACTGTTTCTTCAAGAATTGTCGGCATAGTAGGTTCTTCTTCCAATCCTGTGTCAGGCATGACTATTGCCACACTCCTTGCAACAACAGTCATATTAAAATTCTTCGGCTTTCAGGGTCATGAAGGTAATGTGGCATCCCTTACAGTAGGAGCCATAGTATGTATAGCCATAGCAATAGCAGGTGATACATCACAGGATCTTAAAACAGGATTTATTGTAGGTGCCACTCCCAGAAGAGTCCAGATTGCTCAGATGTTTGGAGTCCTTGCATCGTGTCTGTTTATTGGATATACGATTTTAAAACTTGATGAAATATATCATCTTGGAAGTAAAGAAATGCCTGCTCCTCAGGCAAGCCTTATGGCTATTGTCATACAGGGTGTAATGGAAGCAAATCTTCCATGGGTGCTCGTATTTGTAGGTATGTTTATTGCACTTGTAGTAGAACTGCTGGGCGCATCGGCTCTCACTTTTGCCATAGGTCTTTATCTGCCTTTAAGCCTGAGCACTCCTGTTATGATAGGAGGAGTGGTAAGCTGGATTGTTCATAAAATGACGAAAGAGCAGGGATTACTGAAAGCCAGACTGGATAAAGGTTTGCTCATAGGGTCAGGTCTTATTGCAGGTGATGCCCTTATGGGGGTAATGATAGCAATTCTTGCAGGGTTCGGGTATATTGAACAGATAAATATAGGTTCTTCCTGGGCAGGGCCTTATCAGGATATAATATCTATTGCTTTATTTATAGGACTCGCATGTTATCTTTATATTTATTCTGTTAAAGAATAAAGTGAAGAGTGAAATGGACCTGTAATAAAAAATCTTCCTGTAATAAAAAATCTTAAAGAAGGAAAGTATAAATTCAACAAGAATTAAGATTTATATAAAATAAAGCTAGCTGATAGCTGACTGCTGAAGCTGACTGCTGAAATGCTAACAAAAAATTATGATTTGGAATCCCGGACTTTCAAAGAGAAATATTTTGCATTTTAAACCGAAGAAATCGTTACATGTAAAATATTATAGAAAACATGGAAAATTCTGGCTGGAAATTACGAGAGATACTTTAATAGATAGATTCTGTCAGAAATTATTTAACGTTCCAAGAAAATCTACTCTGGAACTTGATGATATAGGGAATAAAGTGTGGGCTCTGTGTGATGGGGAAAAAACCCTTGGAGAAGTTGCCACATATCTTGAAGCAGAGTTTGGCTCGCGAATAGAACCGGCTCTTCCGAGATTAATGACTTTCATGAGATTGTTATATAATAATCGCCTTATAACCTGGGAAGGTAAGTAATGATTAAATTTAAAAAATTTATTACTTTATTTCTTTTAATTGCTTTTTTGCTATTTCTCTCTGTCTTTATGACAGGCTGTAAAGATACAGTCGATGGAGTTAAAAAATTTTTCTCAGGTTTTTTTCAGATGTTAAAGAGTATCTTTGAAGTACTTTACAGTAAAATATCTTCTATAATAAATAAAAACAGGACACCTGTACCGGATATAACACCTGCAGAAACGGGGGGCACTGCACCTCCTGAGACGGTACAGGCAACGCCCAGACCAAATCATAAAGCTCCCGATTTCATATCAACGTGGGGAGAAGAAGGAGTAAAACCGGGGCAGTTCAACAGTCCTCTCGGTATTGCAGTAGATTACGAAGGCTTTGTCTATGTGGCAGACACAAATAACTGCAGAGTTCAGAAATTCAGTAGTGACGGTAAATTTATAAACGCCTATGGCAAACGTGGTTCTGATATAGGTGAACTTGATAAACCTTATGGCCTTGCCATTACTGATATAGGTGATATTTATATAAGTGATAATCAAAACAGCCGCATTGTTAAAATAAATGGACAGGGGCAGTTTCTGAGTGCCAAATGTAACGACGGAGCACAGATTGGAGAACTACACCAGCCTATAGGATTGACATTCGATCAGGAAGGCAATTTATTTGTTGCAGATTCCGGGAATAACAGGATACAGAAATTAAATTATGAAAGTCTCCAGAATAATACTGCTTATAATAAAATAGAAACAAAACAGCCCGGTATGATGGTTACCCTGGATAATACATGGAATAAAAAATTTCCATTACATAATGAAGGGCCTAATGCAGGAGAATTCACCACTCCCTGGAGTGTGTCTATTTCTCCGACAGGTGATGTTATTATAGCAGATACTGCCAACCACAGGATTCAAAAATTTGGGACTGAAGGTGACTTTATACAACAGTGGGGGCAGGTCGGTAAGGAGAAAGGACAATTTCAGTTCCCCACATTTACCATAGTAGATCAGTTTGGTTTTATACTGGTTGTAGACACAGGAAACAACAGAATTCAAAAATTTGATATGGAAGGAAATTTCAAAGCTCAATGGGGATCCCCCGGATATGGTAAAGGTCAGTTCAATCATCCCCATGGTATTGCTGCCAGTATAAATTCAGGTGATATATACATATCAGACACGGAAAACAACAGAATTCAACGATATTCTTACACCGGCACATGGACCGTATGGTGGCAGGAACATGTATGGAAAAAGAAAACATCTGTGCCGGCAAATCCGTCTCCTGATGCAAATCCTACAGAAGTTATTTTTTAAAATTGTAAAAAAATCTTGAAAAATAATAAAAGCATGATAAAATATTTGTTTAAGTATAGAAATCAAAAAAGCAAAGGAGGAATATACCGGTAAAAACCGGTAAAACGATTTATAATGAAGAAAAGAAAATATTTATTCACTTCGGAATCTGTAACAGAAGGACATCCTGACAAAATGGCAGATCAGATTTCCGACGCTATTCTTGATGCCATTCTGGAACAGGATCCGGAAGGAAGAGTTGCATGTGAGACAGTCGTAAATACAGGTCTTGTTCATGTAGCAGGTGAAATTACAACCAAATGTTATATAGATATAAACAAGGTTGTAAGAGATACCATCCTGGGTATAGGTTATACAAAATCAGAATATGGCATTGATGGTGCAACCTGCGGTGTTACAGTATCAATTAACGAACAGTCTCCTGATATAGCAATGGGAGTGGACAAAGCTCTCGAAGCAAAAACAGGTGAAATGGAAAATAATACAAATGAAGTGTTAGGAGCTGGAGATCAGGGTATGATGTTCGGATATGCATGTGATGACACACCTGAACTGATGCCTCTTCCGATTGCTCTTGCACAGCAGCTTACAAGAATGCTTACTGCAGTCAGAAAAAACGGCGAGATTCCCTATTTAAGACCTGACGGAAAATCTCAGGTTACAGTAGAATACCATGACGGGAAACCTGTCAGAGTAGATACAATAGTCATTGCAGCACAGCATGCTCCTGATATTCCTCAGGAAGTAATTCGTAACGATGTTATTAGAAAAGTAATAAAAACTGTTATACCCGGCGATATGATGGATAGCAAAACCAGAATTTTTGTTAATCCTACAGGCCGTTTCGCCATTGGAGGCCCTCAGGGCGATGCAGGACTGACAGGCAGAAAAATAATAGTTGATACCTATGGCGGTATGGGTCGTCACGGAGGAGGATGCCTCTCCGGTAAAGATCCAACGAAAGTAGATAGATCAGGATGTTATGCTGCAAGATATGTGGCAAAAAATATAGTGGCAGCAGGACTTGCAGAAAGATGTGAAGTACAGATAGCCTATGCAATAGGTGTAGCAAAGCCTGTATCCATATATGTCGATACATTCGGAACGGAAAAGATTGATCCCAATAAAATAACAGAACTGGTAGAAAAAGTATTCGATCTTCGTCCCGGTGCAATCATAAAGATTTTGAAACTGAGAAAGCCTATATACAGGCAGCTCGCAGCAAGCGGTCATTTCGGAAGACCTGACCTGAACCTGACATGGGAAAAGATAGATAAAGCAGAAAAACTTCGGGAACTGGCAGGACTTTAATTTCGTGACGCGTGACGCGTGACGCGTGACGCATGTATTAAGACTTACCGGTTATGTATATAAAAAGCCTTCTATAAAGAGGGCTTTTTGTATTTTGACGCGTAATACCATCTGGCTATCAACTTACGGGGCAACCACAGTGGGTTGCCCCTACAGGTTGTTTTATATTATTTAAAGCGAATCCGTACAAGTAGAGAACTTTACTCACTACTCACTGAAATTATTTTTTGCAACTGCTCTAAATAATTTACTTTTTACCTGTTATCAAGTATAATTTATAGTGACTTTTAACCGATGAAGTATGAAAATATTCCTCGCGTCACGCGTCAAGTGTGACGCGTCACGAACAGGGTGAATTATGGCAACCAATATAGGTCGTTATGAAATAATAGAAGAAATTGGCCGCGGTGGAATGGCAATAGTTTATAAAGGTAAGGATCCTATTCTGGAAAGGGATGTAGCAGTAAAAGTTCTTCCTCCGAAACTTGCCCGCAGTAAAGAAGCTGTCACCAGATTCCTTCAGGAAGCAAAACTTGCATCCCGTCTTATACATCCCAATATAGTAAGTATTTATGATATAGGTGAAGAAAGCAGCGGTATTCCTTATATAGTAATGGAATATCTTGACGGAGAAACTACTTTATGGGATTATATGGAAAAAAAAGATAAACCTCTGGAGATAGAAGAGGCCATAACACTTATAACACCGGTATGTCAGGCTCTTGATTATGCCCACAGTCAGAATATTGTCCACAGAGATATAAAACCTGAAAACATAATGATAACAAGATTAAATATAGTAAAAGTTATGGATTTCGGTCTCGCCTGTCTTGAAGGTGTTCATAATCTTACCATGGCAGGCGAAATATTCGGCACTCTTACCTACTTTTCCCCGGAACAGGCACAGGGCCTTCATGCAGACAGGAGATCTGATATTTATTCAGCAGGTGTTATCTTATATCAGATGCTCACCAGAAAATTACCTTTTGAAGCAACAAGTATTCCTGTATTGATCAAACAGCATATAGAATCACGTCCTCCCAGTCCGTCACAGCATAATCCGGAAATACCGAAAAAGATTGAAAAAGCTATATTGAAAGCCCTTGAAAAAAATCCTGACGACAGGTTTCAAACGGCAGGAGAATTTTTAGATGACCTTCTGGGAAGAGAGACAGCAGGAGGTGATAAAGGTATTTATGCTTCTCAATGGGATGCTTTTGCCCAGTCGAAATTAAGGCAGGAACAGCAACTTCAGAAAAGAATGTCTGAGCATGAAATTCTTTTCGAAAAACAGGACAGTAAATGGTGGTTTGAACAGGTAGAATTTGATGATGACGAAGAAGAAGTAAAAAGTGATGAAAAACTATGTCCGAAATGTAAATATGAAAATTCTGAAAAAGAAGAATACTGTCTTGCTTGCGGTGAAAAGTTGCCTGGAAGAAAAAAAGAAAAAAAATCTAAAAAACCAGAAGAAAAAAAACCTGCTAAAAAAGCAGAGGAGAAAAAACCTGCTAAAGCAGAGGAGAAAAAACCTGCGGTAAAGTCTGCAGAAATACCATCCTATGCGTCTCCAGTAGTAACTGTTCCGAAACCGCCTCCCCCCAAATCTCCGCCCAAGGATCCCCTTGTTTACTTAAAAAAAGGGAATGAATTGCTGGAAGAAGGCAAACCGGACATGGCAATTATTGAGTATGAACAGGCTCTGGAAATAAATCCGAAATTAACTGAAGCCTATTTTAAACTGGCTCTTATTTATACAAAACAGGGAAAACTTGATAATGCCATAAAATGTTACAATGATATTCTGAAGCATGATTACGGTAATAAATCTGCCCTAAGAGAACTGGGCGTTATTTACGCGACTCTCCAGAAGATAGATATGGCTCTGGAAAAACTCGAACAGGCAATGGAAAAAGGGGTACAGGATTTTGAGATGTTTTCCCTTATGGCAGATCTATATGTGGAGAAAAAAGAATTTACAAAAGCTATACTCACATTGAAAAAAGCACAGGTAATGGAACCGGATAATATTCAAATATGCCTGGATTTAGGGGATCTTTATGCAAAACAGGGTTATACGGGAGATGCAATAGGTCAGTATAACAGGATTATTTTAAAGAATCCTGAAGACTTTAAAGCCTGGAACGCTCTGGGTTTTCTTTACCTTCAACTGGGAAAAGATGACGATGCCATAAGATGTTTTGAAAAGAGTTTCGAATATGGAAGTGATGATGCCAGAGCTCACTGTGAACTCGGTTATCTTTATAGTAAAATTAAAAAATATAATTTTGCGGAAAAAGAATATGAAGAATCCATATTTCTGGATCCCAATAATGTAGTTTCTCATTACAGGCTCGCTTCTCTTTATTATTTACTGGAAAAATATGATTTTGCCCTTGAAGAATACAAAAGGGTTATACAGCTGGACTGTAACCACGCAGAAGGTCATGGTAAACTTGGTTTAATTTATTATAAAAAAAATATGATAGATGCTGCCATATCCGAACTGGAAGCAGCTTTTTCTCTGAATTACAATGACTCTGACAGTCACAGTATACTCGGTCATTTATATGTAAAAAAGAACAGACTTGCCGACAGTCTGAGACATTTTCAATCAGCAGTTCTGACAGATCCGTTGAGCCCTAAAAAGCGAAAAGATCTTGGAATGACCTATATATTTTTAAACCACCATGGACCTGCCATAGAAGAATTACGAAAGGTAATAAGGCTCGGTATTGATGGCGCCGACATAAGAAGAGCTATGGGGGTAGCCCTTGAAGCACGGGGAAATATAGGAGAAGCCATAAAAGAACTGGGGAAAGCCATAGAGATGGATCCCAATTCTGCCCTTAATTATAATCTACGCGGGAAAGCCTATGCACAGCAGGGAATGACCAATCTGGCCATAAGAGAATATGAAAAATCTATCAGTCTTGACCAGAACAACCAGCTTGCCTACAGTTATCTGGGTAAAGCCTATCTTCAGAAAGGTCTTTATCAGGAATCTCTCGGTTCTTTCGAAAAGGTCATTAATATTGCAAAACAGGGCGGAGCAAATGACCCGACCCTTCTTGCAGATACTTACTGTGATATGGGAACAATTTATATTAAATTGAAAAATGTAAATCATGCTTTTAAATATTTTGAAGAAGCTCTCAGGGCAGATCTTAAAATGGCTGAAGCAAACAGAGGTATAGGGGAATGTTATTTACTTATGGACAATCTGGATTATGCAGTCAGATATCTTGAGAGAGCAGTAATGTATGATCCTAAAAATGCCAGAGGATTTGCAATACTGGGACAGGTTTACGAAAAAGCAAAAAAACTTAATATGGCAATACAGGCCTATAAAAAAGCCATATTCCTTTCTCCTCAGGAAGGTGATTATTATTTTCTACTGGGCAGTCTCTATTTCAAATTCGGGAAACCGGATGTAGCACAACAGGAATTGATAAAATCCCTTCGTTATAATAAAAATCAACCTGAAGCAGAATGGTATCTGGGACAGATATATATGCTGGAAAGTAAATATAAAGAAGGAATAGAACATATTGAAACAGCTATAACTCTGAACAGAGATGAATTAAAATATTACAAATCTTTCCTGGAAGTCTGTTACAGAGGTGATTTAATGGAACATGCACTGACAAGACTTGAAGATTATATTGCAGATACAGAAAATCCCCTTATAAAAACAGAACTTATGGAATATATGAAAATAATAAAGAAAAAAACAGAGGAAAAGAAGAAAACAGGAATTTCCAGAGTATTATCGTCTCTTGGTTTTAAAGATAATAAGTGATTGGTAATGTGTATCCATTCACTACTCACCATTCACTATATAAGGAGGTTTACATTTATGAAAAAATACTTTTTATTCATTCCCATCTTCTTTATATCTATGACTGTCATAATCCTGGCTTATAACTACAATAATCGCGGCGGAGGATTGTTTAACAATCCCGTAGGCATAGAAGTAGTTGGAAGCGGAAATATATATGTTGTAGATTGCGGTAACGGCAGAATACAGAAATTCAGCGATACAGGTAAATTTATTATGCAATGGGGTGAACAGGGTAAAGGTGAAGGGTGTTTTGATAGACCTTCTCATATTGGTGCCGATAAAAATAAAAATCTTTATGTTACAGATACAAATAATCACAGAATACAGAAATTCAAACATGACGGCACTTTTATGCTGTCATGGGGCAAATCGGGGAAAAGCGCCGGAGATTTCAGATTTCCACAGGGTATAGCTGTTGATAAAGAAGGGGAAGTAACAGTAGTAGATACCGAAAATAACAGGGTTCAGAAATTTAATTCGGAAGGAAAGCTTATAAGTGTATGGGGTGTAAAAGGGAGAGGAATAGGTCAATTTTCAGCGCCACGGGGTGTTACAGTAGATAAATACAGAAATATCTATGTATGTGATGCCGGAAACGGAAGGGTAGTAAAATTTAACAGTGAAGGTCAGCATCAGTCAAGCTGGGGTGGAGAAGGATCTGATAAAAATCTCTTTTTATCCCCTGTAGATATAGCTATAGATAGTAAAGGAAATGTTTTTGTTACGGATTTAGGAAAGTCATGTGTGATAAAATTATCTCCTGAAGGGAAAAAAATATCCACCTGGGGAACCTATGGAATTAATTCGGGAGAACTTGCCGGCCCCAACGGTATAGCTATGGGAACAGATGAAAGATATGTTTATGTAGCGGATTCAGGTAATAACAGAATACAGAAATTTAATACAAAAGGTCGTTTTGTTATTCAATGGGGAAGTTTCGGCAAAGTATTTTAAGGAATAAATTTCGTTACTCGCAATGAACTATATATGTTTTATCATTATAATAGTTATAAATACTCTTCCGTTATTACTTTGATTTAGAAAAAACGGATAAATTCCTAAGTACCGCTCCAAATAAGTTAGTACCCATATTAAAACCTGTCCCTGGCCGGACTCTTCCGGAAAATATATGATCCTATTGCGTGACAAACTGGTTTTTTAGACGTTTAATATTTTGCATCTATATAATTTATAACTCTCTTTTAATACGGCATATCTTTTCCTCCAGAGCCCGGCCAGGGACAGGAGTGAGTGCCATATTTTTTTTGGGTACCAATTTACCTGTTGCGGTACTAAGTTTTATCAATTTAAAAAAGCTATATATTTCAAGGTTAATTCATAATCAAAGTATTAGCGGAACAGCATCTAGCGTGAGTTTACTGAAAATTCATTCTTGACATTAATCTTTTCGTTTATTCATAAGGAAAAGCGAAGAAAAAAATGTATAGTATAACCGTGATCTTTTCATTATAGGATATGAGTTAGAAAGAGTTTTTTTTATGACAGAAATATTGGTTGTTTCAATTAAGTTGATTTTGGTTTTACACATAGTTATACTATACAGCATTTGCAATTACCTTGTAAATACTGACTTTCATAATGTATATGGTTATACTATACAAAAATTGGCTTCTGAAAAATTAGCTTTTCCTTATTATATCACAGTTTTTCAAGAGATCAATATCAAAAAAAACGCAAAATTCGGTAAACTCACGCTAGTTATAAGTCTGACCGGTAATTCTATGGCTGAAGTTCATTGGGGTATGAGATATTTCATTACCCTGAGCCCTTACAGGTCACATTTTACATAAGGGCGTTTAATAAAACGTCCCTTACTCACCACTCTCACTACTGACTGTAATGACTTAACAATTTATTTAAACTACTGCAAAGGTTAGATAAATTTTCCGAAGATTTTTTAGTATTGCCTGCTTCATGGGCTGTATTATGTGCAGCTTCTGAAGCAGATATAACATTATATGTTACATCTTTAAGTGTACTGGATGCCTTGCTTACACTTTCCGATACATCATTGGAGGCCAGGGCAGCCTGGTTTATATTCTGTGTGATTTCTCTGCTGGTAATACTCTGTTCTTCCACAGAAGAGGAAATAATTGTCGCTATACTGTTAATCTGCTGAACAACCTGAAATACTTCATCCATAAATTTCATCGTATACTGTATACTTCCGTAAATGGCATCAATCTTTTCTCTCGTACTGCTTGCAGAAGTACCTGTTTGCTTTGCAAGCTCTTTCACTTCATTTGCCACTACAGCAAATCCCTTCCCTGCTTCTCCTGCTCTGGCAGCTTCTATCGTAGCATTCAGAGCCAGTAAATTTGTCTGTTCCGCTATATCTGTAATCAAATCTATTACCTTACTTATTTCTTTTGCATGTTCTCCGAGAATCTCCGTATTTGTTTTTGATTTACTTACTATACTGGAAGCTTTATTTGCAATATCTTTGGATTCTTCCGTATTTTTTGCAATTTCCAGAATACTTTTTGACATTTCTTCCATAGATGTGGCAACAACAGTCAGATTTGTACTTAATTCCTCTGTAGCAGAAGCTATATTATCTATATTTCTGGATATTTCTTCTGAACCGGAAGAAGCACTTTCAGATTGCTTTGATAACTCATCTGCATTCTGAGACATCATAGTAGAAATAGACTTCAGATTATCTGCCTCAGAAATAAAAGAATTTGTACTGCATGTTATATTCCTCATAATCTCTTCTAAAATATCAATAATTTCATTAATTTCTGTTATAATCGGCCTGAATTCAAAATTGATTTTGTTAATATCTCCTCTTATTTTAAGCTTACCATCTCTGACAGAAGTAGCCAGATATTTTGTTTCATTCAATAAACTATTAATTATACCGGAAATATTCTTTATCAGTATAAAACTAAAAATAATACCTGCCAGAAAACCGAATATTACAGAGAAAATCATCATATTGATGGATTTTTTCATTAAATCTTTATTATTCTGTGCCATTTCTGCAGCTTCAGCCTTATTATATTCCACCATCTTTCTGAGGGCATCCTGGGCATCTTCATTTATTTTATCTGCATTTCCGTCGACAACAGCATAGGCTTCTTTGACTTTCTGCTGTCTTGCTAAATCCATCATAATCTCTGCCTGTTTATAATACAGTTCAATACCTTTCCTGAGATCGTGAAGATCCTTTTTTTCTTCTTCCGTCAGAACAGCCTGTTCATAGGCATCCATACTTTTTTCGACCGTTTCATAGAGTTCCTCCACCCTTTTCTCTTTTTGTGCCATTACTTCAGGATCATTGCTGAGCCTTATCATATCTCTGACATTAAGACGAATTCTTAAAAAAGCCTGTAGTATTTCTACAGTTTCTCTTATAGGTACAGTTCTATGTTCATATAAATTCATGGAACTTTCATTAATTTTATAAATATTCAGTCCACCAACATAACCTATAATAAGTAGAAACAAATTCAGAATTACAAAGCAGATAATAATTTTATAGCTGACTTTAATATTTTGTATCATAGTGGTCTCCCCTTCCTTATACATAAGAGTATTGTTTAACTACAGTAACATTATCGGCGATATTATAAAAAAATTAATAGTAATTATATTTTTTTTAAATATTGCTATAAAAAGGTGTTATCATGTATATGTCTAATTAATTGTTTTAGAAATCGATATAAAGGAGGTTTATAGAAATGTATAAAATTATATTTTCGATAACTATATTACTGTGCCTGTATTTATCCCTTCCTATATCAGCCAATCCATTCAATGATATACCTCAAAATCACTGGGCCTACGATGCGGTAGAAATGCTTCAGGAGAAAGGACTTGTAGAAGGTTATCCTGATGGTTATTTCAAGGGTGACAGACCTGTAACAAGATATGAAATGGCCATGGCAGTAGCAAGAATAATTGCCCGTATAGAACAGTTAGAAGCTTCTATTCCGCAGATGCCCGATCTATCTATTTATGCGACAAAAAATGACCTTGAAACAATAAATAAATTGACTGAAGAATTTCATAAGGAACTGGACTCACTCGGTATAAGAGTGTCAAATATAGAAGAATCCATCGGGAAAATAACATCAAAGGTACACGAGCTTGAGAGAGTAAAAGTAAGCGGAAATTTTAATACTACTGCAGTAGCAATAGGATATGGTCCTGACAAATTAAACACGGCAGGTTTTGGTAATCCCTATCCTCCTGCTCAGAATCCGACACCTGGGCCGGAAATTATTCCCGATAGAGATCGTTTCAGTGGCCCCAATGGAGGTAGCAGATTATATCAGGGTTCTGCTATTATGTCCCAACTCAATCTTACTGTTACAGCAAAAATTGCCGAAAAAGTGAAGGCAGGCGGAGATTTTTCCGCATACTCAGCCTTTGGAGAACAGGGACTCATTGATCAGTGGGGCATTGTCCCTCCCTATGATTCTATGGGGCAAATTGTAAGTTTAAATCACTTTCAGGCTGACATGTCAACCCTCTGGTTTGATACTGACGGAGACTGGGATATTACAGGAAAATTCGGTGATTATAATGTAAAAAAATTATCCAGAAATCTATTTTATGGCCTGAGAAATAATATGGGTTACGGAGGAAAAGATATTATGCCCATGAGTGGTATAGATATATATGGTTCCCTCTATAAAAAAATAGATCTGGAAGTATTTATGGCAAGAAATATAAATGTTCTCAGATCATCTGATACAACCGGTATACCATCAAAATTCAGATATGAACTTGCCACTCCTTACAATAACGGTCAGGGAGCATACAGACTATTAAATTACGGACAGGCAGATGAGGCTCAATATGACAATTATCTGCAGGGCTTCTGGGCAGGTCATGATTTTCTTGATGGTTCGGCTCATATAGAAGGAGCTTTTCTGAGACTTTATGAAGACTATGCGTCAAACCCCTGTCTCGGAACAGATAAAAATCTCACCGCTCCGCCAAAGGATTTAATTTATTATGGATTTAAAGGTTATTATACATGGCCTGAAGATAAGATAAAAATCTACGGAGAATTCAATCAGACAGGGTTTGACTATAATTTAACGGATAATAAAGGCAGATATACAGGAACATTTCTGAATATAGGAGCAAAAGTAAAGCTTTCTCCTTTCAGTTTACATGGTGAATACATAAGAATTTCCGCCAATTATGACCCATTCGGTTATCGCGAGCACTGGGATAAAATATATAATGACAGCCATCATCAGGGATGGGGATGGAAAACAGGAAGCTTTGCCTGTAATGCCAGAAGGTTTTCCAGGCTCAGACCGAACAGAACCGGTATAGATCTCGGAATGGACTGGAAATTCGGAGAAAAAGACAGTGGTATAATCTTTACAGATTTCACATATCTGCAACAGGTAATACCTACCAGTATTACAAACAATGAAGATTCTTTTCAAAAATATAATTTTCTCACAGGCATTCCTGTAGCAGATACGACAGGCATCAATATTTACGGTAATATGGATCATTTCTTTACTGAAGCAGACCCGGCAAAAGGGAAAGAATATAATGTAGATGCAGGAGGCAAATACTCTGCCGGTAAATTTCATACATGGGGATATTTTAATTATCATAAATTCAGCCGTGATTACGAAGCAAAAGAATATAAAGTAGATCTGGCTTATTATGTTGCCAATGCAGGAATTACATATGATATTACGGAAAAATTCAGTACCCAGGGATATATTGAATATATTAAAGCAACCGGCACAAACGAATCCGGAAATAATGTAGAATGGTCACAGGTAATTCCGGGATGGGGAGTCATGTATAAATTCAATGAAAATTGTGATTTTCAGATGGATTATAAATTTTATGACTATTCTTCAACTACTCCCTATGATGTTTATGATAAGGTTCCCGATCCCACAGGAAATAATGATTATCATGCCAATAAATTGATGACAAGAATAAGGGTGAAGTTTTGACATAGATTTACGAGATTTACGAGATTAACAGGATTATTCAGATTTCAATTGAAATGCTGATAGCTAAAAAACTATTGTAATCAGAATGATTTTCTGATATATTATATAGCTATCAGCATTTCAGCTATCAGCTATCAGCTAAAATGCTGAAATGCTTAAAAACAGGAGTAAACCATAAAAATGTCAGATGATAAAATAATCGGACCCCACATGGAGTCCTCTCCCCTGTTTATAGTCATAATGGGTTCTCCCGGCGCAGGTAAAGGCACTCAGGCTGAAAGACTTTCAAAAAAATATGCTATTCCCCATATATCATCAGGAGAATTATTGAGAGAGACAGCTAAAGAAAATAGCCCTACAGGGAAAAAATTGAAGGGATGTATGGACAGAGGAGAACTTGCTCCAAATGATCTAATAATAGATATTATGGCAGAAAGACTTGGCAGACATGATTGTAAAAAAGGTTTTATAATAGATGGATTTCCAAGAGCAGGTATAGAAGCAATAGCACTTGAAAAGATACTTGCAGATCAGGGCAGAGAAATCGGTAATGTAATAGAAATTAAAATATCAAGAGAAGAATGTCTGAAGAGACTTTCAGGCAGGGGAAGGCATGATGATAAAGAAGATGTAATAAACAGGCGTTACGACATATATCTTGAACAGTCTCATGATGTAAGGGAGTATTTTAAAACAAAAGAAAATCTTTATAAAGAAATAAACGGGGAAAAATCTGAAGAACTTATAGAAAAAGAATTAAATAGTCTGGTGACATTTATAAGGAGGTACGTTTAAAAAATGGGAGTTTTATGGAAAGTTGACCCTGTGATAGCAGAAGCAATATATAATGAAGTAGAACGTCAGGCATTTAAGCTTGAGATGATAGCTTCTGAAAACTTTGTCAGCGAAGGAGTACTTGAAGCACAGGCATCAGTTCTTACAAATAAATATGCAGAAGGTTATCCGGGGAAAAGATATTACGGCGGATGTGAATTTGTAGATATAATTGAAAGAGAAGCCATTGAAAGGGCTAAAAAACTTTACGGTGCAGAATATGCAAATGTCCAGACCCATTCAGGTTCCCAGGCAAATATTGCAGTTTATTTCACAGTGCTGGAACCAGGTGATACAATACTCGGTATGGATCTTACCCATGGAGGTCATTTAACTCACGGAAGCAGGGTAAACTATTCAGGTAAACTGTTTCATACAGTTTTTTACTCTGTAAACAGAGAAACGGAAATGATAGATTATGATCAGATTCTCTCTCTTGCAAAAGAACATCGTCCAAAATTGATTATAGCAGGAGCAAGCGCCTATTCGAGAACAATTGATTTTGAAAAATTCGGTGCCATTGCCCAGGAAACAGGTGCCTATCTGATGGTAGATATGGCCCATCTGGCAGGTTTAATTGCAGGAGGAGTTCACCCCGATCCTGTTCCTTATGCAGATTTTATAACATCTACAACCCATAAAACTCTGAGAGGCCCAAGAGGAGGACTGATACTCTGCAAAAAAACATATGGTAAAAAACTGGATAAAACAGTGATGCCCGGTATACAGGGAGGTCCTCTGATGCATATAATAGCAGCCAAAGCAGTATGCTTCCTTGAAGCCATGCAACCGGGGTTCAAAGAATATGCAAAAAATATAATAGAAAATGCACAGGTTCTTGCAGATGAACTCAAGCACAGAGGCTTCAGACTCGTTACAGGAGGCACCGACAACCACCTGCTCCTTGTAGATCTAACAGCTCAGAATATTACAGGTCAGGAAGCGGAAAAAGCTCTGGACGAAGCCGGAATTATAGCCAATAAAAATTCTATTCCCTATGATACAAAAGGACTTATGGTAACAAGTGGCATAAGATTCGGTACACCTGCACTAACAAGCAGAGGAATGGGAAAAACAGAAATGAAACAGATAGCAGAAATGATAGGTAAAATCCTCTATAATATAAAATCAGAAAAGATAAAAGAAGATATAAAACTGGAAATAAAAGAACTCTGCAGAAAATTCCCTGTTTATTCCAATCGACTTGTAGATAATGGTTCAGGAAGGGTTTATTAACGTAATAATATAAGAGATATTACGGAGAAGTTTTTCTTCCAGTATTACGTATATTTTTTTCACCCTTTGTCTCAGTCATTATATATTGCGTTTTTTTATCTAATTTAATATAAGGTTTAATATCTAAATCTCTCCGCCTGATAGGAAACTTATTTCCAGACAGAGTTCCAGGAATTTTAACAGAGGAAAGGACGGGGCTATTTTCGACAGAAAAATTTTCCGGCAATAATGGTTCCGGCAAAGGTGCATCTTTAACAGAAGATTTAATGAAAGATTTTTCCGGCAATAATGGTTCCGGCAAAGGTGCATCTTTAACAGAAGATTTAATGGAAGATTTTTCCGGCAATAATAGTTCCGGCAAAGGTGCATCTTTAACAGAAGATTTAATGGAAGATTTTTCCGGCAATAATAGTTCCGGCAAAGGTGCATCTTTAACAGAAGATTTAATGGAAGATTTTTCCGACAATAATAGTTCCGGCAAAGGTGCATCTTTAACAGAAGATTTAATGGAAGGTTCATCAAGGAATTTTTCTTTAAATGAACTTTCCCGGTTAAAGACAAGCTCATCACGAAGTATATCTTTAACAGGAGTTTCCAGATTTACAACAGCTTCAACAAGGGACTTATCCTGAGCGGGGAGTGACATTTTTACAACATCAGCTTCAACAGATGTTTCTCTTTTTACAGAAAGTTCTTCAAGAAGCTGTTCTTTATCGTGTTCTTCCATTTTTGCCAGAGCTTCAATTATAGGTTTGTCTTTAACTGATAATGTCATTTTCAGTACAGGCCTGACATCAGATGAAACATCTGCCACTGGAGAAACAATTTCTTCCAGTTTTTTTGTTACAGTCGTAGTTTTTTTTAATGTTTTCTCTTCCTCTTTAAGATCTTTCTTTACAACTTTTTTAAGAACAAATTTATCCCTTTCATTCTCTTCAGCACTTTTTCTGTCATGTTCTTCTTCAACCCTGTCAGAAAAAAGTGGTCTTGAAACCTTTATTTTACCCTCTTTGACTTTCATTCTGTATTTTTTTAGCAAACCTTCTTTTCCTGTACTATGTTCAGAAGGCAATGGAGGTTCAGCAGTAAGTTCCCTTGTCTCTTTTGAAAGATGGGGAGATATGTGCTGGCTTCCTGATGAAAGTTCACTTGTATCTTTAAACTGTTCAGGAAGTTTAAGTAGAGACGTCTTAAAATCTGTTTCTTTATCTGTATAAATCTCCTGCTGTCCAGCATCACTTCTTTTCTTTATTACTTCCGTAAGATTATTAAGGGCACCCTGTAACACTCTTTTTGTTGTTATGGAAAAGAGGCCTTCCTTCTCAATAGCTTTTTTTATAGGTTCTACTGCATCTTCTTTCCCGAACTCTGAAAGAGATATAGCACAGATTCGTCTGATGTTATGATCTTCATCTTTAAGACCATCTAATAAATTGTTATAAAAAGATGCATATTTAACCCTGCTCAGTAAATTAAAAGCAAACAGACGGACCGAGCTGTCTTTATATGAAAACAGTTCGGAAAGCCATGGAGAAACAATATATTCTTCATCAGGCAACCTGATTTTTTCAAGACTCTCAATGGCAGTTGTTCTGATACTTTTATTATCGGATTTCAATAACTTTAACAATTCATCAACAGCTATATTATCTCCAATTTCTCCCAGTGCAATAGCAGACTGTTTTTGAAGTGTCACATCATCTTCAGATAACAATTTAATTAAAGCTACTGTAGCCTTTTCCTGTATAATACCGCCGAGAGCTTTAATAGCACGCAATCTGTTCTTTATATCATTGGATTTTAATTGAAGTATTAATAAATCCGTATCTGATAGCCCTTTTTCACTCTGGATTACAGAAAAAGGATCCTTCCACAGTAAAAGGGCATATTTAATTTCGTCTATAGATTGATACCTGTCCTTAATCTTCATTGCTTTTGCTTTTGAAATAACATAATTCATATAAAGGGAAATTTCCGGTTTAACCTTTTTGGCTGGAGGATCAAGAGAAAAACCTCTGGGATGATACCCTGTAATAAGATGATAAATAGTAGTGCCAAAGGAATAAATATCACTCCTGTTATCACATGGCTTTCCTCCGCATTGTTCAGGTGAAGCATAACCAATAGTTACAAATTCATGAGACGAAGCAGGAGAGTCACCGAGTGATACTCTGGCTATACCGAAATCTATAAGAACGAGAGCGCCGTCTGCCCTTCTTATCATTATATTTGCAGGTTTAAGATCCCTGTATATTATAGGAGGTTCTCTATTATGTAAATAACTCAAAACATCACATAAATGAATAGCCCATTCTATTACCTGTTCTTCCGGGACTCCTCTGTCCTTATAATGTTCGTCCATTATAGTCAGGAGATCATCTCCAACTATATAGTCCATAATAAGATAATATTTTCCATTTACTGTAAAATAATCGTATACTCTGGGCAGGCCCGGATGCTGGAGACTTGCAAGAAGCCTGGCCTCTGTTTCGAAAAGCTCACTTTCAGATGTTTCATCAACAAATGAACTTTTATGAAGTTCTTTAATAGCACAGACTTTACCTAAATTTCTGTCAAGAGCCATAAAAATGGTACCCATACCGCCGCTCTTTATAGTTTTCAGAAGAGTATATCTGTCTGTAAGCTGCTCTGCTTCCATAATACGTGTTTCATAGAATGTTAAAAAATAATCTTCTGAAGCAAAAATATTACCGCATCTGATACAAAAGAGATCATTAACATTATTTACCTGGGCACACTTATCACAGTTTTTATACATTTTTCCTATCTTTCATAATGTTCACTCTTAAAAAATGGGCATGTAGCACATTTTTTTGTAGCAGCAAGAGGACCTCTTGGCTTTTTCCCATCAATATTACCGACTGTATGAGCACATCTTCTTCCTTTTTTAGGATACGCAGGACATAGTGCCTGTTTACCGCATAACATAACCTCCCAGCAATTAAGAGGTTCATCTTTAAATTCAATCTTCTCTTTTAACTCTTCTTCCCTGGCTTTTTTTTCTTTCAAACGCTGTCTGTCTGCTTCAAGTTCTTCTTTAAGTTTTTCTCTTTCTGCCAGAAGCTTTTTATCTTTAATTTCAGGCGTATAATCTGTAACATCAAGATTAAGATAGGCTTTTCTCTGTGCTTTTTCATATTCCAGTTCTTCAAATTTCCTTTTTCTTTCCTGTTCTTCCTTTTTTTTCTTCTCTTCCAGCTGTCTTTTTTCTTCTTCCAGTTCTCTTTTAAGTTTTGCCAGGGTATCTTCTTCTTTCTTTTTAGATGGTTGCTTTACATCCTGTATCAATGACTTATATTTTTCCTTTTTACTTGCAATTTCTTCTTTACTGAGAACAGGTTCAGGTAAAGGTTTCTTCGGAGCAGGAGGAGCTATCGTATCTATCAGCTTCTTTTTTAAGAGTTCCTTTAATTTTGTTCCCGATTTAGCAGAAATTTTACTTTCTACCTGATGAACAGGTTCCGGAATTTCTTCCTTTTTTATAGAGGTAACAGAAACCGGTTCAGGTGTTATAACAGACCTTGCAACATGTTCAATCTGGTATAAAGATTTATCTTCATATTGCTCTTCCGCAGGTTTAAGTTCAGGTTGTCCTTCTTCAGGTTTATATTCAGGTAATTCTTCTTCAGGTTTATATTCCCCTGAAGCTTCTCCCGTGTATTCAGTCAACATATCGTGACTTTTTGTTTTAGTAGAAAGTTCATCAAGAAGCTTTTCTTTATCCGGCTCTTCCAGTTGTGTAACAGCTTCAATTAAAGGCCTGTCTTTAGCGGAAAGTTTCATTTTCAAAACATGCTTTTTATCCTGTTCGTGAGCCTGTTCCTGTGCTGTATTCTCTGGATTTACAGAAGGAACATCTTTTTTCTTCAGGGATTTTTTTAACTTTGTCTCTCTTTCAGAAGCTTCTTCTTTCCTGGCTTTTTTCAGAACAAATTTCTGTTCTTCAGCTTTTCCTGGAGTTTGCTTTTCACTCTTTTCCTGAGAAGAAAAGAGAGGTTTCGAAACCTTTATCTCACCATGGGAAACTTTTTCTCTATATTTCTGTAGTAACCCTTCTCTGTTTTCTGGAGTCTGTTTATCTTCTGAAGAAACCTCTCCTGTATCTCTACGATTTTCTTTATCAGGTGAAAGTTCTTTTGTATCTTTGAATTGTTCCGGGAGGGATAATTCAGAAGTCTCAAAGCCGCTCTGAACATCTACATAATCATAAATATTACTGCTATCTGTCGTCTCATAAATGTCCTGTTGCTGTCTATATACTGTATCTTTGAGTTTTGCAAGGGCCTTCTGGAGGATCCTTTTTGTTGCAATGGAAAAGAATGTTTCTTTTTCAATTGCTTTTTTTATAGGATTTATGGCATCCGGCCTTCCCCATTCTGCAAGGGTCATAGCACAGAGTCTTCTAATATTATGGTCTTCATCTGTAAGTCCTTCGAATAAATAGGAGTAAAAGGATTCATATTTAAATTTACTCTGCAGAGTAAAAGCCAGTAAACGTACAGGACTGTCTTTATGGGCAAATAAATTCTTAATGCACGAAAAAACAATATACTCATCATCAGGGAATTTAATTTTCTGAAGACTTTCCCCTGCAGCCAGTCTTAGACTTTTATCATCTGATTTCAACAAATTTAATAATCCGTCAATAGCTATATTATCTCCAACCTCTCCAAGAGCTATGGCAGCCTGTTTTTGTACAGGTACATCATTTTCGTACAACAGCTTGGTTAAAGCTATAGTAGCCTTTTCCTGTATAACACTGCTCAGGGCTTTTATAGCCTGTAATTTGGCTCTTTTATCATTTGATTTTAATTGAAGTATTAACAGATCGGTATTGGAAAGACCTCTGTCACTCTGAATAACGGAGAAAGGATCTTTCCATAATAAAAGAGAATGTTTAAGATCATCTGCTGATTTATACCTGTCTTTAATTTTCAATTCTATAGCTTTGGTAAGAATATAATTCATATAAAATGAAATTTCAGGGTTCAATCTTTTGGGAGGTTCAAGGGAAAATCCTTCGGGGCGAATACCGGTAATAAGATGGTACAGCGTTGTTCCCAGGGAATAAATATCACTCCTTACATCACATGGTTTACCTGCACACTGTTCAGGTGACGCATAACCAATAGTGGCATATTCAGCAAGAGAAGAACTATCTTTTTCCATTGATACTGCTATGCCGAAATCTACAAGAACCAGTGAATTATCAGCTCTTTTTATCATTATATTTGCAGGTTTAAGATCTCTGTATATGATAGGAGGCTGTCTGTTATGTAAATAACTCAACACGTCACATATCTGAATAGCCCAGTCTATTACCTGTTCCTCAGGGAATCCCCTGTCATAATTATTTTCACTCATTATTGTGAGAAGATCTTCTCCTACAATGTAATCCATTACAAGATAGTATTTACCATTCACTGCAAAATAATCATATACCCTGGGTAGACTGCTGTGATTGAGGCTTGAAAGGAGTTTTGCTTCCTGTTCAAACATCTCTATGGACGCTTCGTTTATGCCATCCATTGCACTGAATCTCAGAAGCAGTTCTTTAATAGCACAGACTTTGCCTAAATTCTTGTCTATACCCATAAAAATTGTTCCCATACCACCGCTTTTAATTGTTTTAAGAATACTATATCTATCGCTCAGTCTTTCTAATTCCATAACGCGGGAAGCATATAATTTCAAAAAAGAAGCTTCAGAGGTAAGAATATTACCGCATCTAATACAGAACTGCTCATTTACGTTGTTTAACTGGGAACATTTATCACAATTTTTATACATACAATACTTCCCTGACTATTACCCACATCTTTTTAGAGTGACTTGAAAACAGGTTTTTATATACATACCTGGTAATAGTCGAAATACTTCCAGATACAATTTTTACAAAAAAGTTTATATAAAATTAATTTGCTAAATATAATTAAACCCCTGCTTTTTATAAGAATTAATTTTTATTACCTTTCAGCTTTTAGCTATCACCCGGGGGACTGATAATAATAATTTTAAAAAATCAGTAAAAAAATCTGAGAAAATGGTATAATATATAGTAAAAATAAATTCTGGAGTTCTATTAAGTTTTATCATTAAATGTTTACCGACATACATAGCCACCTCTATAATTTTACATTAAATGAAATAAAAGGCATCATTAACAAATGCACTGAAGCAGGGGTAAAAAGAATAATAACATGTGTTTACAATAAAGATACTCTTATAAAGACTATTCCAATACTTAAAGCTTATAAAAATATTTATCTTTCAATGGGTGTCCATCCTCAGGTAGCATGGACAGAGAAAAAAGAATATAAGGATTTTGTACGTATCATGGAAGAAGCACTTGAGGCATCTATTGCTGCAGGTGAAGCAGGATATGATAATCATGAAGGTAACCCTCCAATGGAAAGCCAGAAAGAAGCTTTTATAAGACAGATAGAAATGGTGAATATAAAAAAATTGCCTTTAATAATTCACTGCAGAAAAGCTTTTGAAGAGCTTTTTACAGATCTGAACATGGTGGGAGATGACATAAAAATTATCATGCACTCCTATTCAGGCGGATTCAAATATCTGGCTCCGGCAATAAAAAAGGGATTTTATATATCCTTTTCCGGTTCACTTACATTTAAACGTTCGAAAAATCTAAAAAGAATAGCTTCTATGGTTCCATTAAATAAAATTCTGTGCGAAACAGACAGCCCCTTTATACCGCCTGAAACAGTTCCTGAGATTGATATGTCCAGACCGGAACATGTAGCTATTGTATTTAATGCTTTAAAAGAAGCCAGAGAGGAAGAAGAATATATTGTAAAGAAAGCTTTAGAGACTAATATTTCTTCATTATTTGATTTCGAAAGGATTGACAGAAAAAGAGAAAAATATATTCAATTGCTGGAAGAAGCTCTAAAGAACTGTGAGGAAATAAATGCATCATAGTAGTCAAAGAGAGGTATAAATTAGGAATGAACATTAAATAACTGTTTCAAATATATTAAATCGTGACGCGTAACGCGATGGAAGAGACTATTAATTAAATTCTATTCCTGAATTATATAGACGCAAAATATTAACAGTCTAAAAAACCAGTTTGCCACGTAACAGGCTCATATCTTTTCCGAAAGAGTCCGGCCAGAGGCAGGGTTTAGAAATGGATAAGAACTTATCTGGAGCGGTAATTATTGGTGTCAGCGGTAAATATGGCACCAGTTAATAAAAGGTGAACATATGTCAGAATATTATGAAAGAACTGAATTATTAATAGGAAGAGAAAAATTACAGATAGTTTTACACAGCAGAGTGGCCATCTTCGGACTCGGAGGGGTAGGTTCTTTTGCCTGTGAAGGACTTGCAAGGTCCGGTATCGAGAAATTCATACTTGTAGATTTTGACAGAATAAGTGAGACAAATTTTAACAGGCACATAATAGGTACAAACGAAAATATCGGATTAAATAAAGTAGATGTAATGAAAGATAGAATATTATCTATAAATCCTTCTGCTGAAATATTAACATATTCGGATTTTTTAGATGTCCACTCTATAAAAGAGATTATGAGGGAAACCGACAGGATTGACTTCTGTATTGAATCTATAGACAGTCTTGGGCCTAAAGTAAAAGTCATTAAAACACTTCTTAATCATAAGATACCATTTATTTCCAGTATGGGAGCCGGAGGACGCCTTAATCCTCTCTGTGTAAAAGAAGGCATTCTGTCAGAGGTTGTAACATGTAATCTTGCAAAAAGGCTGAAAAGAATTCTGAAAAAAGACGGGATTAATTTAAATAACATACACGTCGTCTATTCGACGGAAAAAGGTACCATGCCTGAAAAAAGAAAAGCATGGGAAGAGAATGAATTTCAGAGAGGCAGAATAAGAGGAAGACAGGGAAGTTCTTGCTTCGTTCCGGCAGTATTCGGAATGACTATGTCTTACATAGCTTTTATTAATATTATGGCAGGAAATAAAAGAGAAATAATGAATCAATCCCAATAAAGGAGACGTTATATGGATTATACTGTATTAAGTAAAACAATATCTCATGCTTTAAGACATGAACCATGGTTATATGAACTGGAACTGGATAAGGAAGGATGGGTAGAAGTAGACATTTTGATAAAAACTCTCAGTCAGGAAAGAGAAGGATGGAAAAATCTTTCCACTCAGGATTTAGAAGAAATAATAAAGAGATCTTCCAAAAGAAGGTTTGAGATTAAGGGAAATAAAATAAGGGCTCTTTACGGACATTCCGTTCCGGAAAAATTACTTAAAGAACCGGTACCACCTCCAGAAATCCTGTTTCATGGAACATCTCACAGGGCATGGGAGATTATAAAATCCAGTGGTTTACTCCCTATGAACAGACAGTATGTCCATCTTTCGTCTGATAAAAAAACAGCAATTGAAGTAGGTAAACGAAAAGACAAAAATCCAATCATTCTAATGGTAAAATCACAGGAAGCATTTGAAAAAGGAATAAAATTTTATAAAGGAAATGAAAAGATATGGCTTGCAGATTACGTACCGGCAGGATATATTGATGATATAAAAATTTCTTATCATTGAAAGATAAAAAGAGGAGCAGAAAACTGATGAAAAAGATGAAGAAATTATATGATATAGATGAAATCGATAAAAAGAAGAAATTCCATAGCCTGGAAGGTACAGAATTAAAGAAAAAAAAGAAAAAAACATCAGATGACGAAGGGCCTGATTTAAAGAAAAAAGTATTGAAGCTCCTTGGCCTTGACAGGCCCGTATCAAAAGAAAAAAAGAAACAATTACTGGCTCTTCTGGAAACAGATAAGACTTCTTTGAAGAAGAAAAAGAAGAGACCACCCGAAGAAGATGGAATACTTCTTAAGAAGAAAAAGAAGAGACCACCCGAAGAAGATGGAATACTTCTTAAGAAGAAAAAGAAGAGGCCACCCGAAGAAGATGGAATACTTCTTAAGAAGAAAAAGAAGAGGCCACCCGAAGAAGATGGAATACTTCTTAAGAAGAAAAAGAAGAGACCACCCGAAGAAGATGGAATACTTCTTAAGAAGAAAAAGAAGAAGCGTCCTGTTTCTGAAGAAAAAGAATTAGTTCCTGAAGGTCCTCAGGATGAACTGTCCAGGTATCAGAAAATTCTTCACGAAGATCCTTCAAGGATAGAACTCAATCTGACAGTCGGACAGCTTTTAATGGAAAAGAAAGAATATGAAAAAGCAGAAAAATATTTTTACGATTACATAACCAGAAAAGATACTTCTGAAAGTGCTTACAGAAAACTCGGTGATTGCTATTATGCGCAGGGGCTGGAGGAAAAAGCTGCAGGCATATATGAAAAAGTACTTTTACTGAATCCTGAAGCTCTTGATCTGGAAACAAAGGTTTCAGAAATAAGAAATAAATACAGCCTTTTAAGAGATTATTTAAACCAGGCTGAGAAAGCCCTGGAGATAAATGATTTTAATGAAGCAATTAAATCATATAAAGAAGCAGTAAATCTCTCTCCCGGAGATGCCACAACATATTATATGATAGGAGAAATATATGAGAACACAGGCGATAAAAAATCTGCTTATGAGTATTATAAATTTGCCGTAGATATATCTCCGGCAAATTTAAATTATCAGAAAAAATTCCATTCCCTCAAGGTTGACATAGAAGGAGTAGCTCTTGCAAATACAGATGAGGCAAATTTAAAGCAGATACAATTTTTATTGAAAAGCAGTATAAGTGACAAACAGAATGAACATAATAATTTCTGCCGTCTCGGAGAAATATATCTTTACCAGGGTAAGTATCAGGAAGCTCAGGATCAGTTCAGATATGCCCTGTCTATAGAACAGTCAGCCAGAGCATACAGAGGTCAGAGTAATGCCTGCAGACAGTCAGGAGATATACATAAAGCCATACAATCTCTTACAAGCGCAATAATCCTGGATAGTGGTAAGGAAGAAGATTTACTGAATCTGGTAGAACTTTACAGTCAGGACAATCAGAGAGGGGAAGATGTTATTCCTGAAATAATGAGGTTATCAGGACTTATGGCAGATTCCTATCAAATACAATTTTATACCGGTATACTTCTTGAGTCCAAAGACTGGCAGGAGGCCAGTAAATATTATGAAAAAGTAATAGAAGAAGATCCTGAATTTCCCGAAGTTCAATACAGACTCGGTTCATTATTACTGCAGAATGACCTGATTGAAGAAGCGGAAGACATACTCCAGAATGTTTTAATATTAAAATCCGATCATTACAAAACCATGACATCCCTGGGCAGACTCTTTATGAAGAAAAAAGATTTTAACCTTGCCAGAGACTACTTAAAAAAAGCCATAAAAATTAATCCATGTTATTATGAACCATGTTATCTTCTAGGTAAAATTTTAATGACTGAAGGCCACAGTGAAGAAGCACAGAAATACCTGGATAAAGCTGATAAATTCGGACAGAACAGCCCAAATTATTATATAGATAAGGCTGAAATTTATCTTCAGGCCCACGATCTGAATAATGCTATAAAATCTATAGCAAAAGCTGTAACGATGGGTATAAGCGATAATAAAATTATAAGCCAGATTGTTTCCATTGCTCTTGAAGTAAATGATTATACATTATTTGAAATATTAAGCGATGCCTTCGAAAAACAGGGAGATACGGAACAAATAAAAATCATATATCTGAAAATGATAAAATTACAACCTGATAATATTTATTACAGACTTAAACTTTCAAATATTTACAGACAGATTGAAAGATATAGAGATTCTCTCGGATTACTCATAAATTGTGTTACAGATGATATGGATAATCTGGATGTAAAACTGGAACTTGCAGAAAGTCATTATGGCATAGCAAAAAATGCATTTTCCAGAGAAGACTGGGATGAAGCATTGGAACACATAAAAAAAGCTCTTACCTATACAGAGGTATATGAAATCCCGAAGGAAGCTATAAAAAATCTGAAACACAAGTTTACATCCAGAAAATTAAAAGTCATAGAAACACTGGTAAATAAAAAATATCTCAAGGATAATTTACCTGATATTTTAAAAAATTCAACAATCAGTAAAAAAGAAAAACTCATATTCAACAAGCAGGAGATAGATTTAGTTCTCAGCAACTCAATTTATGGAGTAAACAAGGAAGATTATCATATACTGATCGGGGATATTTATGCAAGGACCGATAGATACGAAGAGTCTATTGAATTATACTTCAAAGCACTTGAGATTAATCCTAAAAATGGAATGATATATTTCAAATATGGTAATGTTCTTGAACAGTTAGAAAATTACAGAGAAGCTGCCGATGCTTATAAAGATGCAGTTAATCTTGATCCGACAAATATTATTTTCTATGCAAAACTTGCAAAAACGAAGTTACTGATGAAAGAATACCAGGAAGTCAGTAAGATCACAGAAAAAGCTCTTTCTATGTCCAGTAAAGATTACCTGGAAAAAATGAAATATACTGCAGACTCTAAAATCTGGGTAATGTTTAAGAAAGATGTTTCCAGATGCAGTTACAATCCTGTTGAAAAAACTGATGAAGAAACCGAAAACAGGCTTAAACAGAAATGGGTATTTAAACCTCACGGAAAGATAAGTTCTTCTCCAGTCATATCAGATGGGATGGTATATATAGGTTCGGAAGATACAAGGCTTTATGCACTTCATATAGAAAATGGGAAAGAACTGTGGAATTTCAATACCAGCGGAGAAATAAAAGCCACCCCCGTAATTGAATTGAAAAATATATATCTTGCTTCTAACGGCGGTTTTTTCTATGCCCTGGAAAAAGAAAGTCTCTGTGTAAAATGGCTCTTTGAAACAAAGAGCAAACTTAATTCTTCACCGGTACTGTTAAAAGACATGGTCTATATTGCTTCAGATAACGGAATTGTATATTCTTTATCCATAGAGACAGGAGAAGTAAAATGGAGTTTTGAATCAGGTAAAACCATTATCTCATCACCTGCAATAAATGATAAAAGTGTATATTTCGGTACAGCAGAGGGAGAATTTTATGCAGTAGATCTTGAAGGAACATTATTATGGGAAAAACATACAGGTCCTGTGGAATCTTCACCTGCCTATTTTGAAAATATACTCTATTTCGGAACTCTTGAGCATAAAGTTATGGCTTTACAGGCAGATACAGGAGAAACTATATGGGAATTTGAAACAGAAGGTAAAGTAATTTCTTCGCCTGCCGTAGCATATAATAAAGTATTTACAGGCTCTGAAGATAAAAAAATATATGCCATTGATGCCATAACAGGAGATAAGATATGTGAAGTTGAAACAAACGGAGAAATAATATCTTCACCTGCCATAGCAAACGGCATACTTTATATCGGCACTTCCGGTGGTTATATATATACACTGGATGTGAACAGTTTAAATGTAGCGAAAAAAGAAATAGGCGGCAAAATAAGTTCTTCCCCTGCGGTAGCAGACGGTATGCTGTTTATTGCATCGGAGGAAAACGGACTTTTTGCTTTTGAATTGTGAAAGGGTGAGTCGTGAGTAGTGAAAAGTGAGTCGTAGGGGCACCCAACTGTGTTCGCCCGGTACCGGTGAAAACACGCATTACGCATCACGCGTGACGCGTCACGATAATTAAGAGGTGATATATAAAATAATGAATACCAGAACAGGTATCGATGTTTTAAAAGAAAGTAATTTCTCAAGACTGAAGGGTTACAGAGTGGGGCTTCTTATAAATCCTGCTTCTGTTGACATAGAGCTCAATCATATAATAGATTTGATATTTGAAGAAAAAGACATAACAATAAGCGCTCTTTTCGGGCCCCAGCATGGTCTGTATGGTAATACACAGGATAACATGATTGAATGGGAAGGATTTATTCATTCTTACTACAACTGTCCTGTATACAGCCTCTACGGAGAAGTAAGACAGCCGAAAGAGAGTATGCTCTCTGACATAGATATAATAGTAATAGATCTACCTGACACAGGTTCCAGATATTATACATTTCTCTGGACTGCCCTTCTTATGTTAAAAGCTGTAGAAAAAAAACCTGTGAAAATTATTGTTCCGGACAGACCGAATCCTATAAGAGGCGATAAAATAGAAGGTCCCTGTATAAATGAAAATTTTCTGTCTTTTGTAGGACTTCATCCTTTAATCATAAGACATGGCCTTACTATCGGAGAAGCTTTAAAGATGATTCATAGAGAACTGAATTTAACTTCAGAACTGGAAGTAATACCTGTAAAAAACTGGTCGAGGCATATGTGGCATGATGAAACAGGTCTTCCCTGGGTTATGCCGTCACCCAATATGCCCACACTTGATACTGCAACTGTCTATCCCGGAGGATGCCTCATAGAAGGCACATTGCTCTCGGAAGGAAGAGGAACAACCAGGCCTTTCGAGATTATAGGAGCACCTTATATAGATCCTTTTATACTGGCAAAAGATATGAAAGAATTTAATCTGAAGGGGGTATATTTCCGCCCTCTCTATTTCGAACCTGCCTTCCAGAAACATGCCGGAAAAATCTGCGGCGGTGTCCAGCTTCATATAACAGACAGAAATACCTTTGATCCGGTAAAAACCTTTGTAGCCATTCTCCTGGCCATTCGTAAAAGATATGAACATGAAAATCTCTGGAAAAACCCTCCCTATGAATATGAATATGAAAAACTACCTTTTGATATACTTTCCGGTAGTGAACAATTGAGAAAAGATATTGATAGAGGAGAAACTTTAAAAAATATTGTCAATTCATGGAAGGAAGATGAAAAAATATTCCACAGCAGGTCTTCTCAATATTTGTTATATTAAAGGATATTAACATATGACCAGATTAAAAGTTTTTTTACCAATGAACTTGTAATAATAGCTATATATTTTTTATCAGGTTTCATAGTATTTTTTTCGGCGATGTATATCTTTGAGCCTGATTACTATAACAAACATATGATAAACTCAATAATAGGGTCTTTAACTATGGGAGTTATGTTAGCACAGGTGACAGGGTTTACCAGAAATAAAGAATTTCGCTCTTATCCTCTCAGCCTGGTAATATTTCTGCCTATAATTACCATACTATTACTGATGATGACAGTAATGAAGCTTATGTTTTATTCCATAGGCAGTCACGGTGATAACAATTATATCCAACAATGTGAATCTAATATGAGACAGATCGGGATGGCTATTAATAAATATGCAGACGACCATAATGGTAACTTTCCTTCCGATTTAAATATACTTACATCAGGAGGAAATCCCGAGCATAAAGCATATATGGAAGATTTACCAAGATGTCCGGGACATACAGATACCTTTTATACAAAAATCTTCGGTTATAAATGTCCTTACGATTATGGCTATAAAGTTTGCAGGGAAGAAGGTACATTTATTCTGTGGTGCAAACAACCAGAATCTCATGCAGGACTTGTAGCAAAAGAAGGTTACTGGCCGCAATACACGTGTGGCGGAATATACGGTTCATACGGAAGCACCAGGAGGTGGTAAAAGAACTTTATGAAAGCACTTGTATGGGCAGCAGGTTTCGGAACAAGGTTAAGACCGCTGAGTAATATATTACCCAAACCACTCTTCCCTGTCGTAAATGTCCCTATGATTGACTTGATATTTAACTATTTATCATCATGGGGTATTTCAGATATCGGTATAAACACTCATTATTTAAGAGAATTACTTGTGCCCTATCTGAAGAATATTCACTATATGAATCTTTTTATTACAGAAGAAGAGAAGATTCTGGGGACGGGAGGCGGAACAGTAAGATTTAAAAATTTTCTTAAAGATGATGAATTATTTATGGTCCATACTGCCGATATACTCAGTACCATAAATCTCCAGGATGCCATAACATTTCATAAAGAACATAATAATATTGTAACTTTTATACTGGTAGACTGCAAGCCTATAAACCATGTAAGTATACTGAAAGACGGCACAGTAGTTGACATAGCAAATAATCTGGGAAGAAAAGAAGATAAGTCTGTAAGAAACCTGGCAGGGTCTGCCATAACAGTATACAGTAATGAATTTTTATACAGGCTTCCTGACAGGGGAGATTATTTTGAAATAAATCCTGTCATACTGGATATAATACAGAAAGAACCGGGCCGTGTTATGGCATATATACCTGACAAACCTTACTACTGGCGTGACATAGGAACAGTTCGCTCCTACTGGGAGGCTCACAGAGATATTTTAGAGAATAAACTTTATAGAGTAGAAAATATAACAGATAATCATATATGCCATAGTTCTTCATATACAGGTAATGACGTAACACTGGAAGGATTTTCCGTTACAGGTAAAAACGTAAAAATTTCAGGGAAGGTAACGATAAAAAATTCCATCATATGGGACAATGTGGAAATTTCAGGAAGTCATTATATAGAAAATGCAATTGTAACAAAAAATTCAATTATAAACACATAAAATATGGAGGTAAAACCTTGCTCAATATTCCGAAAAATTATTCAAATTTACTCGGTAAACTATATAAATCAATAATTTCCATAGAGGAAATACATGGAGGAGGCTCTCAGAGACAATATTTCAGAGTTAAAGGGGACGGTAAAGATACGGTACTGTGTTATTCCCAAAAAGAAGTGAATGAACATATAGAAACAGGGCTTTTTTTGAAAAAACATCATATACCTGTACCGGAAATATATAATTATAACAGAGAAGACGGGCTCATATTGTTTGAAGACGGAGGAACCGTATCATTACAGAGTAAAGTTCTGGAATTGAGAGAAAAAAAAGAAGAAATAATAAAGCTCTATAAACATATAATTCAGTGGCTTATAAAATTACAGAAAATAAATCCTGCAGGGTGTAAATCAATAACAGACAGAATATTTGATCATAATTACTACCGGTGGGAAACAGATTATTTCCTGAAAAGCTGTGTAGATAAATTTTTCCATTTACATATTAATTACCCGGAAAAACTAATAAAAGAATTCAACAGTCTTGCAGAAACACTTTCTCAAGAAGAAACCGTTATAGTTCACAGGGATTTTCAATCACAGAATATTTATATAAAAGAGAACAGTCTTTATTTCCTGGATTTTCAGTCGGCAAGACTCGGTGTATGTCAGTATGATCTTGCGTCACTTCTCTATGATCCTTATTTGTCCCTGGAAAAACCATTAAGAAAAGAATTGCTTGATTATTACTGTAAAGAAAAACCTGTTCGGGATAAAAAAAATTTTACAGATATATTCTATAAAACTTCCATGCAGAGACTCATGCAGGCACTTGGTGCCTACGGTTTTCTGGGGATTGTAAAAGGTAAGAAGGATTTTTTAAACTATATAAATCCTGCATTGATACTGTTACTGGACGCTCTAAATCATACGGAAGAATTTCCTGAAATTACCGTATTAATAGAAAAATTGAAAAAACTTTTTGAAAAATTTTCTAAAACTATGGAAACATGAACTGTTTTCAAGAAGGATTTTTACTAATTTTTCCGAAATAGAAAAAACTGATATTTGTAACTTTTATTGAAAGAGGGATTAGAAATTATGGAATATAAAAAGCTTCCAAAAGACATAGCGAAAAAATTTCAAGAAGCAGGAAAAGAAGAAAACTTAACCAGATCACCTGATGTAAATAATCTTATACGTGTCGCCCAGGCCCTTAAACAGGGAAAGGTAAAGCCTGATTTACTTCAGGAACAACTCACCATTCTTTACCAGTTACATAAAAACATGTCAGATACAGTTGAATTTCTATCTAAAACTCAACCAAGAACAGATGTAGCAAATGAAAGATTACCTATGATAGAAGAAGGACTTGCAAGATTTAAGGAATCTCTGGATGAACTTAATTTCTATCTCAAAGACGGAAATTTACAACATCTGGATACAGGTATAGAAGAATTAATAGCAGAAACTAATTCTCTGTTTGAATCTGCTGATGTGTTGAAAAAAGATGAAGAAAAAATACAGATATTTTCCGACTCTCCTATGATAAGTGAATTAATCAGAATAGGTAAAGGAGTAGTAGAAGGATTTTATGGAGCGGAAAACCTCAGAAAAAGACTTGACTTCTGCAAAACCTTCCATAAGAGTGCCCGTGAAAATATTCAGGACGTTATGAATGAAGCATATGATACAAAAGAAGCAGAAGAAGAAGCACCACTCATCATGGAAGCTCTTGATTTAATGGAAGATGGTTTTGAAGAAATAGAAATGTATTTTGAAGATAATGATCCGGAACATATACTGGAAGGCACAGAACTGGTAAGACAGGCAGCAGAAGAGCTGAGCAGTTCTTATAATATACTTGTTTCGGCAGTAGAAGAAGCAGATAAAGAAGCAGAAAAAGAAACAGTACCAAAAGAAAAAATATGTTTTAAATGTGGACTTAAAGTACAGCCTGACATTAAAATATGTCCTAAATGTCATATACCAATACCTGACATCAAGCCAATAGAAGAAAAACCTGTAGAAGAACCTACTGTAAGGATAGATGTAGGAGAAGCTAAAGATATGGTTACTCCTATGATGACACCCAATGTAAAAAAGATATATGACAGTGCAGTAGCTTTTATGCAGAAAAAGATTTCAGAAGAAGAGTTTTTATCAACACTTGACTGGCTTGACGGCCTGCTGAGACAGAGTGAGGAAACATTAAAAAAAGAAAAATTGCCTGACCTTACAGATGAAAGAGAAAGGCAGATAATGGAGCAAACCAAACAGATTTTTGAAATAGGTATAAAGGAATCTAAAGAAGGTACTGCGGAAATGAGATTATACCTGAAAGATGAAGACCCGGTTCATCTTCAGAACGGCATACTTCAGGCAATAAGAGGAGGAGAAAAGCTTTACCAGGTTCAAATGCTGGCAAAGAGAATTCAACAGCAGGCAAAAGATATGAAGGAAAAATCAGGGAAGTAGAAAGTATAAAGCGTAACGCTCACGCGTTACGCTTTATAACTTTAAATATTTATATCTTTTGGGAGCGAATCGGCAGGCGTCCTTGCAACTTTGACCTGAGCAGGTCTCAGAACGCTATCTTTAAAGGTATATCCCTTGAGGCATTCTTCTACTATTTCTTCATCTTTATGTTTGTCAGAGGTTACAGTTTCTACTGCTTCATGAAATCTGGGATCAAATATATTGCCTACAGTAGGAATTTCTTTTACACCTTCATCTTCAAGTGCTCCCCTTAACTGTTTATATATCATTCTCACACCAATAAGAATATTTTTGACATCTGCTTTACTTTCATCAATATTAAGAGCTCTTTCAAAGTTATCAAGAACTTCAAGCACTCTGTCTATAATAATTCTTTTTCCCGTAATGGTACCTGCACTTATTTGTTGTTCTGCTCTTTTCTTAAAATTCTCATAATCGGCTCTTGCACGGAGAAAACTTTCCCAGTTCTGGTTGGCCTGAGCTTTTGTTTCCTCCAGTTCTTTTTTAAGTTCTTCTTCTATTGAAAGAGGTTTTTCATTCACAGCCGTATCGGATGTTACATCTGTCACATTATCCCCTTTTTCAGGATTATCTTTCTCTGACATATGGTCTCCTGTCATATTATCTTCAGACATTATTTCAATTTTTTTCTTTCCCATATTATCTAACATTCACTCCTCTTTTTATAAAACTTATTTTTAATGATATTCTCTCTTAAAAGTTGAATTCCTTTTTCAAGAGGGAATTTTATGTTTACTCTGATTTACGCTAATTTTTTATTCCCAGAAATTTATATAACCAGTAGACAGGTAAAAGTTCAAAAAAAGATAATATAAAAGACACAAATATAACTTTTAACATAGCCTTTGTAGAATGGCCTATTAATCTCAGAAAAAATAATATTAATATAGAATTAAGATTAAGATAAAGAAGTATAAAACCTGCCCCTGTTAATAAAAAAAAAGGCCAGAATAAAAAGTCTTTACCCGATTTAAACAGAAAAAAAATCAGACAGTTCAGCAAAATAAGACCTGCAAAGGGTTTTAATTCGTTTATAATTTTCTTATCTTCACCTGAATTATAAGATAATAATCTGTTAATAGCAGGGAATACTAAAAAAGGTAAAGACATGCCTGCCATAAGACCGGTAATTAACCTTGTATCATTTGCGCCGTGCCGAAATCCTGCTATAACAGTGCCTACATCAATAAATATAAGAGATGAAATGATAATTCCGGTAATTATGACAGATTTTGCCGGGAAAAATCTGGCTTTATTTTTTCCTGTAAGATAAATAAACAAACAGGATATTACATAACCTGCATATATGCCAGAGCAGCGGACACAGACAAACATAGGCCTGGAACCAAAAAAAATAGTTCTATCAATTATCTGGTGACATGATGCATAACCTAAAAAATTATACCATATATGTAAAAATAAATCTAACATATCTCATTAACAGACATGACCGCTCCGGCCATAACCAGATAGAAAATTAACAGAGAGTGAAGCATAAGACTTCATCATTTTCATATAAATTATCTTCAGTACAGGCAGGGGCAGAACTGTGTTCTGTCCCTGCTAAAAATATTCCCTATTCACTTACTCATCTTCAGGTTTGAGGTTAAGGCCAAATTCTTTTAATTTATCTATTACTTCTGTCATAGATTTTCTGCCAAAATTCCTGATACTCATAAGTTCTGATTCTTTTTCCAGGATTAATTCTCCAAGATTTTCCACTCCTGCTCTCTTCAAACAGTTCAGGGCTCTTACGGAAAGATTTAAGTCTTCTACCTTCATATCAAGAGGAGGTATCGTCCCCTGAACCTGTATACTGTCAGACTTCTGAACCTTCTCAAGTCCCGCTTTAAGTCCTACAAAATGATTTAAATAATCGCTGAGAATTTTAGCACCTCTGCTTAAAGCTTCATTTGGTAAAAGACTGCCATCAGTCCAGAGTTCCATAACAAGAATCGATCTGCCTGTGCTATCACCTTCCGGTTTCTGAATATGGTAACAGACCTTTTCTACAGGGGAAAAATAAGAATCTATAGGAATAACATTCATCTGTCCTTCCAGGTCAGTATATTTATCTGCACATATATATCTTGTACCTGTAGTAACACCGATCTCCATAGAAAGAGTGGCATCTTTTTCTGACAGAGTAGCTATATGTAAAGAAGGATTGAGTATCTCTATTTCACTGTCAGCCTGAATATCAGCTGCAGTAACCTGGCCAATACCTTTTGCAGAAAGATATAAAATCTTATTCCTGTCCGAAAAAACTCTAAAACGTAATTTCTTGAAATTCAGAGCAATCTGAGTAACGTCTTCTACAATACCCGGCATAGTAGAAAATTCATGAAGTACACCATCTATCTTAATATAATAGACAGATGCTCCGGGTAATGAAGACAGAAGAACCCTTCTCAATGAATTACCAACAATAGTGGCTATACGTTCATCAAGAGGTTGAAAAGAAAATTTGCCATACCTGGGCTCATTAACAGAATTTACGATACCAAGAGAATCCACATTGGTTATCACAGTAAAATTACCCTCCTTAGAAAGCAAAAAAGCATATGTGGGGAAAATGTTTAAACTTTAATATAACATTAATGGTTTATATTGTCAAGGCATTGATTTTTTTAAAATTTCTTGGAAAAAAATCACAAATGAGTTAAAATATAATTTTATGAAAGTAATTATAGTGTATTTTATAACTTATTGGAATTATTGTGAGTGGTGAGTAGTGAGTAGTAAAGGCAATATTCAACTCACGATTAATAACTCACTGTTCTGGAAATATGTTGTTAAAATTACTTTAATTATAATTGTTATGAAACTAAATATATACCTGTAAAGGAGTAGTTATATGAATAAAGAAAGAACAATGCTTCTTTTAGAAGGTTCTACATATGTCCATACAAATAACAGCGCCATAAAATATGCAATGGAAGAAATAGGTAATGTAACAGGAGCAGTAATACTGGGTTCCATAGAAAAAATAGGAGAACCGGAGGATCTGAAAAAACTTTCCGTACCTGTAATATATGACAGTGCATTAAATTCTATAGAAAGAATAAAAAAAGGCATCGCTGAATTTCAGCCAGAAAAGGTTTATGATCTTACAGGTGCTCCTACTGTTTTAACGTCTACAAGAAATGAATTTGCCCCTGTCATAACAGCATCAGGAGCTACCTATGAAGGTCTGGACTTTACCTTTACCGGAGAGCGTAATGTACCCCTGTTAAGAGATTTCATCCTTCACAGAACAGATATTACTACACTGGGTTTCCTCGGCACAGGAAAAAGAGTAGGAAAAACTTCTGTTATAAATAGTATGGCTAAAATGATGGATAAATACAAACCTGTATTTATCACTATGGGAAGAGGGGGACCGGTAAAACCGGTTATGATTTCTCCGGAAGGTTACAGGTTGACTACTGAACATATACTTGAATTGAGTAAGAAAGAAGGCCATATATGTTCTGACAACTGGCAGACAGCACTGAGTACAGGTTTTCCTGTAATAGGCTGTTTCAGGGTCGGCGAAGCCTACAGAACAGGAGTGGTGGCTTTTTCCAATGTATGGGAAGGAACTGAAATGGCGGAAAAAATCAGTCCCGAATTAATCATATATCAGGGAAGCGGTATAGCAAGACCTCCTGTAAGATTAAATGGAGAAATAGTTATTATAGGAGCAGACCAGGATCCGGATAAATTCGGTAAAATAGAAAGATACAGTATAATAAAAGGAGATATGATTATTATAACAAAATGCGATACAGGAAATAAAGAAAAACTTCGAAATTTCCTTAATTCACTCGTCTCTACCCATCTTATAATAGAAACAGTGTTTAAACCCAGGCCTCTCATAGCTGAATATTCAGGCCTTAAAGGGAAAAAAGTTATATTTTTTACTACATCTCCCATATCTGCAATAGAAAATCAAAAAAAATATCTGGAAGAACATTATGAATGTCAGGTCGTTAATTACAGCAATAATCTTGCAAATAAAAAACTCTTATCAGAAGATATAAAAACATTAAAAGATAATTTCGATACTGTCCTTACGGAATTTAAAGCTGCTGCTGTTATGGTTATAGAAGAAATGCTTCAGAGAGGGAAAGAGGTAATTATCTGTGAGAATGAATTAATAGCAACAGAGAATCAGGATCTTAAAAGAGCACTGAATGAAGTTATTGGTATGGCTTTTGCAAGGAATAGTTATTGAGCGTGATGCGTGATGCGTGACGTGTAACGCATGACGGGAGGAAGACCTTTATTAAATGCTTATGCTCAGGTCAATATATAAGGAGTTAATTACCATTGGAAAAAATAGATATTTTAGGAGTTTCATTACATCCGGTTAACATGTCGGAATCGCTGGATATAATAGAAACATTCATTAAAGAAAAAACACCTCATCTTGTCGTAACCCTGGGTACAGAAATGACCATGATGGCTCAGAAGGATAAAGAATTAAAAGATGTCATCAATAATACCCATCTTGTAGTTCCCGATACTGCAGGAATAGTATGGAGTGCTTCTGCACTTCATGGAAGAAAAATCAAAAAAGTAGCAGGTATAGATCTACTTCAAAAGCTTGCAGAAAGAGGCTCACAGAAAGGTTATACCTTTTATTTTTTAGGCTCTCAGGAAGGAGTGGCAGAAAAAGCAGCACAAAATCTCAGAGAACGCTATCATTCCTTAAATATAACAGGTACCCATCATGGATATTTCAGAGGAAAAGATAAAGAAGTAATAGAAGAAATAAAAAAAGCTAAACCAGATATTCTCATAATAGCAATGGGAGTACCATCACAGGAAAAATGGGCATACAAAAATCTTGACAAATTTTCTGTTCCTGTTTCCATCGGTGTAGGAGGAAGTTTTGATGTTCTCTCAGGTAAGCTTGACAGAGCACCTCCATGGATGATTAAACTGAATATAGAATGGCTTTACAGACTTTACAGAGAACCGTCAAGATTTATGAGAATGATGGTTCTGCCATATTTTGTCATATTAGTCTTAAAAAAGAAATTTTTCGGTTAATATCTGATGGGTGATGTGCATCTGTATAACTCATCAAGACTCAAAAGGAATTTACTGATGCAAGCATAAATACTCGTGACGCATAACGAGTGACGGGAGAAATACCTTTATTACATGCTTATGCTCAGCTCAATAACTATGAATATATTACTATATATTATAATATTTCTGCTTTTAATATGTATTTATATACAATTTGAACGTTCTAAAGATTTTGATGTAACACAAAAAAATTTATATTTTCCTGATTTACCTGACAAATTTAACGGATTAAAAATAATTCATCTATCAGATCTCCATGTAAGCAAATATGGTAAAAGAGAAGAAAAAATAAGGCACATCATTAAAGAAGAAAAGCCTGATATAATATTCATAACAGGCGATTTTGTAAGTAATTCATGGGGCATAACACCATGTCTTAAAACTATTGACGGTATTGAAGCACCACTTGGTGTATGGGCTGTATGGGGAAATAATGATAATGGCCTGAAAGCAAAAGTAAAGAGGCTGAAAGAAGGCCTGGACAGGGCAGGAATTAAAATTTTAACCAACGAAAATACCCTTATAAAATTAAAAGATTCAAAGATTCGACTCATAGGAGTTGATGATCCCCACAGAAAAAAAGATAATCTTAAGCTGGCAATGGAAGGTACATCAGAAGAAGAATTTAAAATACTCCTGGCCCATTCTCCAGTAATCATTAAAAAAGCTGCAGATATGGGTATAAACCTTGTTCTGGCAGGTCATACTCATGGAGGACAGATAAGATTTCCTTTTTTAGGGGCAATTTACAATCATACATGGGATTTGTTCAGATATTCAGCCGGTATGTTCAGAGTAAAATCAACAACTATGTATGTAAGCAGAGGCCTAGGCATGAGTGTTATACCGATAAGGTTTCTCTGTAATGCCGAATTTATCATATTTACCTTAAAAACATAAAAGAGCCAGTTAAAATTCTGGCTCTTTTATGTTAATTAATTTGATTTAAATGTTTTTCCCCTGATATCCCTGCATATCAGAAACCTGCTGTCCCTGTCCGAAGGGATTTTTATACCAGTTGGAAACATTTCCGTCCCGACCTGCCCATACACTGTCTCCATCAGCCTGCTGCATGTCTTTCATCATACCGCTGCCCTGGACGCCACCCTGGAACTTTCCACCTTCACCGTGAACGTGATCGTTACCATTATATATATCAACAGATTTTACAACACCTTTGGGGCCATCGGCATTCATTGTTATTTTTGTTCCATCAGGGAGATTGAAACTCATAGCTTTATCTTTCCATTCCCACCGTTTTCCATCTCCTTCATCTACATGAGGGTCTCCCCATATTTTTGTCTGACCGGAAGGCTGTGCTCCACCAAATCCTGCTGCTGCTCCCGCACCTGCACCTGCTCCGCCACCAAATGAACCTGCTCCGGCAAATGCATAAGAACCTGCTCCTCCTGCTCCGGCAAATGAACCTGCTCCGGCAAATGCATAATTACCGCCGCCCTGAGCTGCTCCTGCTCCTGCTGCTGCTGCTGCACCGCCACCTTTTCCGCCTGCTCCGCCTTTAATTGTTACATCTGTGCCTTTATATTCTACAGAATAGCCACCGGGTGTAGTTACTTTATTTCCTTCAACTCTGAGTCCACCTCTTCCCATCGGACTGGGGCCACCTGCCATTGCTCCTGCTCCGGCCATTCCGCCCATTCCCGGTGGTGGTGGCTGCATTCCGCCCATAGCACCTGCCATTGCTCCACCCATCATTCCACCTAACATTCCGCCTAACATTCCTGCAAGAGCATTACTCATTGGATTACATCCACCCATACCGGGGAAACCTCCGCCCATTCCTGGCATTCCGCCCATTCCTGGCATTCCGCCCATTCCTGGCATTCCGCCCATTCCTGGCATTCCGCCCATTCCCGGCATTCCGCCCATTCCCGGCATTCCACCGCCCATCGGACATGACTGGCCGCCGGTCATCATCTGCATCATGGACCTCAGCATCTGCATCATCATCTGCATGGGATTCATCTGTCCCATTCCGCCGCCACCGTAATAATTATTAATAACTGTTGTGTTAGAAGCTCTGTTTCCAATTCCTATACCCATTTTTTTCACTCTTCCTTTCTTTATCTTTAATAAATTCTGAAGTTAATTATTTTGTTGTTATATTATCACGCAAAAATAAAAAAAGTAAAGAGATTTCTAAGCAAAAAAATTATTTTCTAAAAAACTATACTTTTGTAGATTTTAAAAACTGTAAAAAATAATCCAGGAATGAAGTCAAAATAACTATCAAAAATGAGGGTTATAGGTGTTAGGTGTTGGATTAAGAAGTTTTAAAATCCAGAACCCAGACCCCATAACCTGTTTAACTATAAAGCCAGTAAAAACAAGGAAATTATGAAAAATTACAAAATATAGTAAATATATTACTTTCTGAAAAACAACATATGAGGTTCTGACACAAAGGGCTTTAAAAATTTCTGAACAGACGGATGGGATTGAAATTCACCGAGTATTCCCAATGCCTGCTCCTTCTGAAGTCCTTCCCCCATAAGAGCGGGATATGATAACTGGAGATCCTGATTTTTATCTTCTCCTATAGCTCTTATCTTAAACTTTCTCAGATTCTTATATATAAAGGAATTTTTTGTCAGTACAAAAGGTCCGGGGCCTACCATATCAATATACCGGTTATTCCTGACAATAAAGTCAAGAGTTTCCTCTGCTTCCTGCTTTTTCTCACCGGGGAAACCAAGAAAGAAAAATATCCATGTTATTATACCTGCTTCATGTGCTTCTTTTATAACGGATTCAATCATTTCTTTTTTATATCCTTTATCCATTAAATTCAGTATTCTCTGGCAGAAAGACTCCAGTCCGAACAATAAGAACCGGCATCCTCCTTTATATAAAGTTTGAAAATAACTTCTGTCCATAAGTTCTTCGAATCTGATTTCTCCTGCCCATCTGTAAGGTTTTTCTCCACCTATTATCATTTGTGCCAGGTTCCTCATTAATGAAGGAGGCATAGCATCATCTACAAAATAAAAATTTTTACACTTATATTTTTCATATAAAAAATTCATTTCATTATATAAAATATCTGCTTTCCTGGAACGGAATTTAGTTGCAGAAAGATGATGTGAACAAAAGGTGCATTTTCCCCAGTAACACCCACGGGAAGCAGCTATGGGAAGATAAACTTGAGGAGAATAATATTTATCCAGCGGAAGACCTTCAAAATCAGGGGTTGGAAGAGTGTTTAAATGTTCATATATTTGTGGTTTATTCACCACTATATTTTTTTTATTCATATATATAAGGCCCGGTACATCTTTTAAATTCCCATCTTTCAATTCTCTTACAAGTCTTACAAGCCCTGTTTCTCCGTCAAAAGGCATATAAGAATCTACAAAAGAAAACATATTCTTTTTATACTTCAAATAATCTGCCATGTGTCCTATCATACTTCCTCCCATACATATATGGATAGATGGCAGATATGTTTTTACAACACAGGCAAGGGTAAAAGCAGGTATTATCTGGCTATTCCATGCCACTGATATACCGATTATATCTGGATTTTCCTCTATTATATCTTTTATTTTATCTTCAAAATATGAATAAAAAATATTTCTTTTTTTATCCCTTACTGCTTCCAGAATATCTTTAGATGAATATGTACTGTAAGAGGAAATTACATAATTCTTAAGTGACCATTTCAGAGCAGGAAACATACAGGACACATGATAGAGATAATTTTCAATTACATTTATAGCCTCATAATAATCTTCTTCTACAAAATAATCCTCGCCAGTTCTCAAACAGGACTTTGCTGCCTGCAATTTTTCTATAATATCTTCGGGACATCCTGATATTTTGCGCCTGTCAGAACCGGTAATATCCTCATAGGCCTCTATGTTAAAATCTCTCTGAATGACTCCTATACCTTCTTTTTTCAATACAGCTGCTAACAGAGGCAGTGCAATATGAGGAAGAAAGGGTTGAGACTGAGGCGGAAAAATAAGCATTACTTTCACTGTTTTATCCTCCTCTATGATTATGGTTATAATTTTTTATATTATAACAATTTCTTAAATTTTCGCCACCTCTTTCGAAAAATATTTTATAGTTTTATATTACAGGAATATTGAAAAAATTTTTTATCAAATAAATAAGGGGAAATTGACAAAAAAAATTAAAAGAGATAAAATCAGATGATAATAGAAGATTTAATGTTAATCTTTTAAGGAGGAAATATGATGTCCCAAGGTAAGGACTTTTCATTCGAAGAGAATAAAATGTCTGCAGGAGAGGTTTTTTTTGAAGAAGGGCTTACAAATCTCTATGCAGGTAAATATAAAGAAGCAGAAGAAAAGCTGAATAAAGCTATTGAATTGGAACCGGACAACGGATTATATTATACAAATCTCGGCGTAGTTATGGATTATATTGGTATACCGGAAAAAGCACTGGAAAACTATAAAACTGCAGCAGAACAGGATCCGGACAACAGTGGAATTCTTTATAATCTCGGAACTGCCTGTATGCAGAGAGGAAAATATAAAGAAGCAGCAGAAACACTGCAAAAATTAGTTGATTTAAGTCAGGATAATTCCTATTATAATTATAATCTTGGCAGTGCCTACTTCTTTCTCAATCAATTTGATGAAGCGCTGGTTTACTATAATAAAGCACTTAAGATGAGACCAAATGATCATCTGTGGAATTTCAGTGCCGGACTGACATGCCGTAAATCAGGCGAATATACACAGGCTGTTAAATATTTTCAGAAAGCGTTACAGTTAAAACCGGGGGAAGCGTCTTATTATTATGCTACAGGTAATACATATCACTGTATGGAAGATACAAAAAATGCTATCATATATTATGAAAAAGCAGTAGCAATAAATCCGGAACAGCCAGATTATTATTATTATTACGGAATAGTGCTGGAACTGGAAGGACTTTTAGATGAAGCTACGGAAGCTTTTGAAGAAGCTCTTGCTCTGGAACCAGAAAATGAAACATATAAAAAAGCTCTTAAGGCTATAATGGCAAAATATTAGCAATACCACATTAAAGGAGACCCCAATATTTCATCCTCTATTAAAGGATTCTGGGATATGATTTTATGCTGACCTGGTCAAGGGTATATAGAATTGAAAGAAGAATTTTAAAAAAACATCTTAAACTGATTAAGATGATTTTATTATTTTTCTGTTTATTATCTATATTATTTATATCACTTCAAATATCCATATATATTTCTGCCCCGTCAGACTTTAAACCGGAACCGGGAGAAGTTCTGACCAGGTCAAATTCTGAAATATCTTTTCACTATTCCTCCAGTATGTCTTATATAAAAAAAGTAACTCTAGACGGCAATGACGTTACAGAGAAAATTTCTTCTTCTAAAAACAGAAGCATTCTTCCTGTAGAATATCTATCTGAAGGTAGTCATACCATAGAAATTGTTTATCATCCCAGAATGGCCATATGGGATATAAAAAGGAGATGGACATTCTCTGTAGATACATCCTTTCCTGTAATATCAATATTCTTACCGGGGAAAAAAGAAATATATACGACAAATAAATCCTTTATTATAAAAGGAAAAACAGAAATAATTTCAAAGGTTAAAATAGAGAAAGACGGAAAATTTTTTGATATAAAAACCGATGATACAGGAGATTTTCAAAAGGATTTTATATTAAAAGAAGGCAAAAATATTTTTCGCATCACTTCTACCGACAGAGCAGGAAATAAATCAACTTATGATATAAAAGCTTTCTTTGACAGTACTCCTCCCAAATTATCTTCTCCTTTTCCGCCTGATGGCAAAATAGTCAAAGAAGTTGATCCTCTTATATCTGTAACAATATCTGAAGACAGTAAGATAAACTACATTAATATGAAAATAAACGGGAAAGCTGTTTCTGCCGAGCTGGTAAATTATTCTATGATAAAGTATAAACCGGAAAAACTTGTGGAAGGTACTCATAATATAGAAGTGGAAGTAGAAAATGCTGTAGGTTTAAAGGACATAAAAAAATGGTCTTTTACTGTAGATAGCACTGAAAATTACGGTCAGAGGACACAGATACTGGGAGCAATAGGTCAGGATGTGAAGGATTTGCAGAGAATGCTGGTATTGCGCAATTATCTGCCAGAAAATGATATAACAGGAGTATTTGATCAAAAAACCCTTGAAGCTGTAAAGAAATTTCAGGGGGAAAACGGTCTGGAACATGATGGGGTCGTAGGGCCTTCAACTATAGACAGGCTATCCTATTACATAGTTATAGATCTTGCACAGTTCAATTTAGCACTTATGTTAGACGGGAAATTGGTGAAAAATTATCTTATTGCCTGTGGCAGTCCTGAATATCCAACACCTACGGGAGAATTTATTATAACTAACAAATTAAAAGATCCTACCTGGATTCCGCCTGATTCTCTCTGGGCAAAAGAAGCTGAACTGACCGAACCTGGACCTGACAATCCTCTGGGAACAAGATGGATAGAATTGAATTCTTCCCTTGTAGGCATACATGGAACGAATTATCCTGAAACTGTAGGTATGAACGTATCTCACGGATGTGTAAGAATGGCCATACCGGATGTAGAAGAACTTTATGAATATGTCAATATAGGTACAAGAGTAACTATCAGGGATCCCATAATTCCGCCTACCCCTACACCTTATCCTGCAGAGCCTCAAACTCCTAAACCCGATAAAAAGCCTGATAAACAGCCTGATAAAAAACCTGATGCTATTTATATAGAAAAAAAGAATTATTAATTTTTATGAGTATTTCAGAAGGTGAACATAACTTTATAGAAGGAATGGCATCTGTAAGTTCTGTAATGAATTTCAGTGATGCCATGGGACGTATATACGGTATTCTTTTTTTCAATGCCCGCCCTTTATCTATGGATGAAATCTGTGAAAAACTCTCTCTGACAAAGGGTACAGTAAGTGTTTATCTCAGAGAACTTGAGAGCCGAAATATTGTAAGGCGAATATGGAGTAAAAAAGGCAGAAAAAAATACTACGAAGCAGAATATGCTCCAGAACACCTCGTAAAACATAGATTACAACATATAGGAAAAAGAAATATAGGAGATTTTTTAGAAACAGTAGAAGAATGTCAGGCCATGCTAAAAACATATCAGGAAAGTAAGGAAGGAGAAAAAAGAATAACAGCACAGCTGCTTTATAAACGATTGGAAAAGATTAAATTACTGAAAGTGGGAATAGAAAAATTCGTCAAGTTTATGTCAGAAGAGGTAGTAATAACAGAAAAATTGAAAAAGATAGAAATAAGGTGAGTCGTGTAAAACAAACATTATGTTGCACATATAATAATCTGGTAACCGGCAACTGTTCACTGTTCACGACTCACTGTTCACTCTTCACAGAACCTTTATCCTTCCGTCCTGCACAGGAGAGATAGAAGCTTCATGCTTTATATAATCTGCTACAATATCCCGTAATTTCCTTCCGTCTGTAACAGTATTTTCATTACGTCCGGTAAAAATACTGTTCCAGTTTCCTACATAAAAACTGGTGGTAAGCTCATAATTTTTATTCATATCAAGAGGTTTATCTCCTGCCATTACCTGTATAACCCTTGATCCTTCGGGAGCGGATGGGTCATAAGACATAGACAGGCCGGAAACCTGAAACAGGCCGTGATGTTTTTTAGGTCCAACCAGTTTGCTGACTCCGTCTTCAAGAAGTTTCTTTATGTCTTCTCCCTTTACAGGCCATGTTTCAACTCTTGTATCCTGAGATTTACCGATCCATGGCGATACTTCCGTAAGATTTTTCATAGTGATTTCACCGTGACGCAATAAACCGGTTTTAATATCCTGTCCGTCTTCAAAGAAAAAGTTGCTGTCCAGCATGGCTATATCGGCACCTGTTGCTTTTCTCATTGCATCTGCTATCAGATTACCAAGGGTTGAATCTACAGGTGTTTTAATATCATGGATAAAATCACCTTCAGCAATGCCCAGTTTTTCCTGAAGAATTCTTTTTTCTTCCTCCAAATATTTACCGTGTATATCCTGTACATCTTTATCTCGAATATTACTCCTGTCTACAGACAAAAGATCATGATTTATAGAGGTTATTTTTCCGGTATTTCTGTCGAAAGTCATGGAAAGATCGCCTATATAAAGTTCATCTGTTTTGGGATCACCATGGCCTCCCGGCCCTGCCTGAACTATTCTTGTTCCATTTACAGAAACAGTATCTTTTGTAGGGGTATGAGTGTGGCCTCCTATGATCAGGTCTATGCCCGGTATTTTCTGCGCCACCTCTTTATCTGAGATAATATCTTTATGTTCTTCCGTAGGTTCAAGACCTAAATGAGAAATAACTATAACATTCTTAATACCCATTGCCCTGACTTCTTCTACAGATTTTTTCAATGGTTCCAGAGGCTCTGTAATATCCAGATCTTTGACCAGACTCGGATCAACCATACCAAACCTCTTCCTCGGAGTTCTCGTTCCTATAAAAGCAAGTTTAATACCTTCTACTTCTGCTATAACATAGGGAGCCATCCCTTTTATATTGGAAGAAATATAAGGGAAATCAGACATTTCTATAATTTTCTCTGCAGAAGGAATACCTCCGTCATCATAAAAATGATTTCCCGGTACTGCAATGTCACAGCCTCTTAAATTCATAAGCTCTGCTTCTTCTCTGCCTCCTGAAACTATAGAATGAAAGGTATAATCCTGCCAGGCATCGCCTGCATCAACCCAGAATTCATCGGGTTTAATCATATTAGCAACAGAAGGCATATTTCCATGAACATCATTCGTATGCTTAAGATGGAGCGTAATTTCTTTATCAGATATGTCACAGTCTATCTTCTTTTCCACAGATTTGCCGTCAATGTCGAGTGTAACAGGAACTGACAGGGTAACAGTATCTTTCCCGTGTAATTCTATTGCTTCTTCTTTTACCTGTTTACCGGATATAATATCAGGCAATTTATTAGCTCTATAATCGATTCGATTAATATTCATAATATATTTCCTCCATAAACATTCAGCAGAACTTAACGCCCTGCAGGCGAGTTGTTTAAAGTTGAGATTTGAAGGTTAAGAATTAAAATAAACCCTGAACTTTCAACCATATAATAATTTAACTGGAATCAAAATTCCTATGCCTTATATTTATTGCCAGTCATCATTAGAATCATAACGTCTGTCTTCTTCTATTAAAAGAGCCATACCCATATTTCTTACTTTTTCTATAATATTCCCCACATTGGAAGAATCTTTTAAAAAATTTAACACTTCCTCATGACTGTTGCTGTAAAACTGTGAAGAATCACTCAGACCTGTTCCGGTGAAAACTTCTATATTAAAAGCTCTATCCTCTTTACCCGGTAAGGATGTTACAGTAAATAAAATATTTTCTCTGTAATCAGGCCAGAAGTCTTTTATGGTTACTCTGATTTCGTGACTTTCATTCTGTCCTTCCATTTTTTTAACAAGACAGGACAACATATGTTTTATAGATTCATTAAATTTTTCCACTTTTTCTTTCATAGAATATTACTCCTTTGGATACTGCTTTTTTATCTTCGAATATATATCATGGATATGAAGGATATTCTGCATACTCAGATTTTGATTTAAACCTGCCGGTACTTCCGGGTAATCTGTTACTATACCCAGTTCCAGATTTCTTGCATAAATATAACAGGAGTTTAAATATTCATTATATTCTTTTTTCTGATTTTCCGTAAGCTCTGACATAGCTTCTTCAAAAGGTTTAAAATATGGTTCTATTTTTGTCTTTCCTTCAGGTGACAGTTCTCTGTAAAGATCCTTTTTTATCATTGCATCATAAGGAAGATGTTCTGCATTGGCAATCTTTAACACTGAAGAACCTATAATCTGCAATTCTCCCGTAACACCGTTATTATGCTTAACATAGGCACATACGGAGGTAAAAGGAGATCCTGCAGATCTATCTGTATCACCCATAGGGGCATGATAAAGAATTTTTTCTATTTCAGAATCGCTGAATTTCATGTCTTTTAATTTTTTCATTATTTCTTCCTGAGGAAGTTTACTATCTATAATGGTTTTGAGAGATTTCAATCTATCATCAGAGATTTCACCTTTCAATTTTCCGACAGTCTCTTCATCAACCTGAAACCATGCTCCTCCGATAACTATTGGTTTGCCTGCTTCTTTCCCTTCTGCTTTTAAGGCCTGACGCCTCTCATAATCAGCCATGTATATCTGCTTTAACTGTTTACGGGAAAAATAAGGCACACCTCCGGGACCTCTCAGATTATTCAGACTTGTTATTTCAAGCTTCCCTGTTCTTATGGAATCTGCCATGGAATCAACAGTATTCTGTATACCGGCAGGTGTTGTATCATTGAGTACAACCCTTGAGCCTATGGCATCCCATAGATTGGACAGAGCCTGTTGTGGAGTTGATATATCCTGTGCCCATCCGTTATCCAGAACCCTCTGAAGTCTGTTTGCAGCAGACACGGGATTTTTTGCTCTTGCCTGAATCTCTCCGTGGGAGCCGAAGATATCTCTCATCTGCACCTTTACAGGTTCCAGTTCCTGAGAGTATTGTTCATAGGCCTTTTCCGCCACTGATACAAGAGGAGATCCTGACAGTTCAGAAGCAGTCTCCCCTTTCTCTATTTTCTGTTCACTTTTTGTTTTACATGTTTCTGTTTCTCCAGTAGTGACAGGAGTGTTTCCTGTTAACTGACCCGTATCAGTTTCAGATGTTTCTTTTCTGGCTGATACAGAATGGTCATCTTCCTGTTCTGTTACAGGAGTAAATTCTTCATGATTACCTGAAAAAAATTTATGAGTCTCTCCAAGGTGTTTATTTAAAACTGCAGGATCAAGCTTTCTGGCAGATGCCTGCTGTGATGATGCAAGGGTCTCCCCCGCTTTGAACCGGTAGCGGTTTGCATCTGCTATAAGGTATTGATCCTTATTTACCGTATTTTTATTTATCATCATAAGTAAAATCACCGCCTGATTAAAATTTTATCTATTATAAATATTATAACAAATATTATCAATAAAGATATTAACAAAAAGTTAATTTTCTGACATTTTTTTAATCTATACGTTTGCAGATTTCTTAAAAACAGTTGTACTTCTTACTGAGGTGAGCATAAATAATAAATATATGCTCGCGTAACGCGTAACGCGTAACGCGTGACGGGAGGAAAACTTTTATTACATGCTTATGCTCAGGTCAGTAAATTTAAGGCTGATTAGCTATTAGACTCAAAAAACTAATAAGTCTTACATAATTCTTTTAAAAAGTGCAAAACTATAGTAAATATATGAAATTATAAATTTTTTTGAAGGTTAAAAAAAACTATTTATAGAATGTTATATTACTTAAATTTATGTGAAAAGAGGTTTTTTATGGAAGAAGAGACAAAACTGGTCAGAGGACTTAATTTATTTGATGCCACAACACTGGTAATAGGCTCAATGATAGGGTCAGGTATTTTCATAGTTCCGTCACTTATGGCAGGCTATATTCCTTCACCGGGATTGATACTGCTCCTGTGGATTATAGGAGGAGTGCTTACAATCTGCGGCGCTCTATCCTATGCAGAACTGGCTGCCGCTATGCCGAAAGCAGGAGGGCCGTATATATACTTAAAAGAAATCTATTCTCCTCTGATGGGATTTCTCTGTGGATGGACTGTTTTCCTTGTCATTCAGAGCGGTATTATAGCTGCTGTAGCAGTGGCTTTTGCAAAATATACAGGTGTATTTGTTCCATGGATTTCGGAAGGAACTGTATTATTATCTCTTCCCTATTTCACATTAAATTCTGCGCAACTTACAGGTATTTTAAGTATCTGGATATTAACGCTCATAAATATATACGGTTTAAAATCAGGAGCCTTTGTACAGAATGTATTTACAGTTCTCAAGGTAGCATGTGTTTTGATACTGGTTTTCTGCAGTTTTATCTTTTTCAAAGAAGGAGGTTTAAATCATTTCAGTCCTTTTTTCTCATTAAAACTTGCTGAACATGGTATTGCCATAGGTCTTTTCGGTGCAATTGCAGTAGCCATGTCAAAAGCTCTATTTGCCTATGACCCCTGGTATAATGTTACCTATGTGGCAGAAGAAGTAGAAAACCCTCAGAGGAATCTGCCTCTGTCTTTATTTCTGGGAGCATTTGCCACAATGGCTGTCTATATAGCTGCTACAGTAGCCTATATGTATGTTGTTCCCATAAACCTTATGTCACATATTCCCGATAACAGAATTGCCGCAGATGTGGCAAAAACAATATTCGGTAATCCGGGCTTATCATTCATAGCCGCTGCTGTTATGATATCAACCTTCGGCTGTAACAACGGCCTCATACTGGGAGGTGCCAGAATTCTCTATGCAACAGCAAGAGACGGTTTTTTCTTAAAAAAGGCTGCAAATGTTCACCCGAAGTTTCACACACCTGCAAATGCTCTTTTATTTCAGGCAATATGGGCTTCAATATTGACCATTACCAATAGCTACAGTGGTCTTTTAACATATGTGTCTTTCGCTTCTCTTCTATTCAGTTCAATGGCTGTATTCGGAATTTTTATATTCAGGAAAAACAAACCTCATATAGAAAGACCTTATAAAGTATGGGGATATCCCGTAATACCGGCTTTATATATTTTAATATCCATATTCTTTATAATATTTATTTTTCAGGGCGATCCGAGAAATTCTCTTTTCGGTCTTGGTCTTATAGCCCTTGGAATTCCCGTATATTACCATTTTATAAAAAAATATCCGAAAATTACTACACTATTACCTCATAATGAGTACAGGAAGGGAGAATGTAAAAATGAAAATTAAAGTCGAAAAACCGACAGAAGAACAGATTAAATCTCTTGGCATCGAGGACTGGAGCCCATGGGAATGTGAGCCTTCTACATTTGACTGGCAATATCCTGACAATGAAACTGCCTATGTATTTGAAGGTCATGTCATAGTCAGAAATGAAGATGGTGAAACAGAGATTAAAGGAGGCGATCTTGTCCATTTCCCGAAAGGTATGAAATGCACGTGGACTGTAAAGGAAAAAATCAGAAAGGTTTATACTTTTAAATAAGAGATTCCTTACAATTCTCTAAAGACTGGAAAAATATTTATTAATGAAAAAAAACAGTAAAGCAGATTCAAAAAATGAAGTAATCACTTTAAACAGAGAAAACTTTATCTGGCTTGTAAGTGATATATATAACTCATTGGATCTAAAAATTCTTAAAGACAGAATAGGCCTGTTAAAGGATTTTGTAGATTTTCCGGAACACTTTGACAATCATATTCTGCACAGGACAACAGGAGAAACTGTATTGTTTCGCAAAGATCTGTTGAGTTCTGATCTTCATCAGATTCTGCAAACTATTACTCTTGAAAGGGCAAAATATTACCTCAAAAGATTATATGTATCGGTAGAAAAGACAAAGACAAAAAAAGTAAATGATATAAATCTGTACAGATGGAAAGAATATGATGAAATTATTACGGACAGCCTCTGGATTGTAGATAAAAGAGACAGATCAGGAGAACATCTGGGCTGGTACTGGGGTAATTTTATACCTCAAATTCCTCACCAGATGCTCCTGAGGTATACAAAAAAAAATGACTGGGTTCTTGACGGATTTCTGGGAAGCGGAACAACACTGGTCGAATGTCTGAGACTGGGAAGAAACGGTATAGGTATAGAATTAAATCATCATATAGCAGAACAGGCAAAAGAACTTATAGAGAAAGAAGATAATAAATATAATATAATAACTGAAGTGATAACAGATGATAACAGGACGGCAAACATTAAACCTGTAATGAATAGACATGGCATAAAATCTGTTCAATTTCTTATTATGCATCCTCCATATCATGACATAATAAAATTTTCCAGTGATAAAAGAGACCTGTCCTGTGCCAGAAACACAAAAAAATTCCTCAAAATGTTTGCTTCTGCCGTTGAAAATTTAACGCCTTTTCTGGAACATGATCGTTATCTGGCTCTTGTCATGGGTGACAAATATTCCGGGAAAGAATGGATTCCGCTCGGTTTCTACTGTATGGAGGAAGTATTAAAAAGGGGATATGTATTAAAGAGCATCATAGTGAAGAATTTTGAGCAAACAAGAGGTAAAAGAAATCAGAAAGAACTCTGGAGATACAGAGCTTTAGCCGGAGGATTTTATGTCTTCAAACACGAATATATTATGATTTTTAAAAAAATATCAGAAGAGGAATAATTTATTTAGATAAATTGTTTATACCAGGTAAATATCCATTATATTTAAAAATAAAAAAAATAATTCTGAATTTTTCCACAAAAAGTCTTTACGAAGAAAAAATATAAGTGATATAATTATAAAAACAGGATCATAGTGCCAATCTGATTTAAGGGACTGTAAGAAAATAACCCTGGCAAATTGTTAGAACGGTTATCATCCT
>CAYSLJ010000023.1:0-54006 GCA_964431735.1 uncultured Synergistia bacterium
CAGTTTGTCACGCAACAGGATCATATATTTTCCGGAAGAGTTCGGCCAGGGACAGGTTTTAATATTGGTATGAACTTATTTGGAGCGGTACTAAGTTATGAAATACACTATAAAAATAACAGAGCCGGACCGGCTCTGTTATTTTTTTTAAATTTTCGAAAAACAGATATTTCTGGAGGCTACTGCAGACTTGCACTGCCCAGGCTATCATCTGCCAGCACTTTACTGGAGTAGCCGGAAATATTTCTCCTTCATGATAGCGAAGACCATATTTATTTTTCAATTTTACACTACATCCTTTTACCTATATAGTCGGCAATTTTGGAAAAATATTTCTAATTAATGAAAAAAATTTTTCATTTTTACACTGGCATTTTTATGCTATAATAAAAATATTCTTGAAAGTATAAAGGAGCCTGTAAAATAACATATGACGGAAACATTATTTACAAATAACGAAGAAATTTACTGGACTTTCTGGGGACAGTTATGCTATATAAAAAGCCATAAGTCTGCCGCACTGAATATATTGCGTCTTATAGAACATTCTCTCTGTATATATTTCGCCACAATGGTGGAATATCTCGACAACAGTATCCAGAGGGCCATGGATAATTACAGCGATACTCTGGATAAAAGAGCTATAACCAATCCCGGTGCATATGAACTGGGAAAAGACGAATGTGTTCAATGCGGAGGATGTTGCTGGGCCTGGCCATGCAGTCTTACTCAGGAAGAGGCAGAGAAAATAGCTGACTATCTGAATATTACAGCAGAAGCCTTTATGGAAAATTATACTGTAATAAACAATGGCATAAGAACTATAAGGCGCCATGAATGGGAAGACATTGCCAATAAAACGTTAGACGGTGAAAGATTATATGATATTAACACACCATGCGTATTTTTTGATGACACTACCAGGAATTGTAAAATACACAGTGTAAAACCTCTTGAAGGTAAAGAATGCAGATGCTGGGAAGAAGAAAAAGCCTTCAGGCATGGAATAAGTATGTTGAAGCACAAGTACAGTAAAAAAATGCAGAACCTGCTTGATGCAATTGAACATGGAAAATGAGCAGTGCTCGGACTGCTCTCTATTTACCGGGGTAAGGGACTGTAAGAAAATAACTCTGGAACATTATGGTTTTGTCCTCGCGTCACGCGTTACGCGTTACGCGTCACGATTTTAAATATGATAAGGTTATTTTTTTACAACTCCTAAGCATAAATAATACATGTATGCTCTCATGACACGTAACGCGTGACTGGAGGAAAACGTTTATTACATGCCTGTGCTCATGTCAGTAACATTAGAAAAACTTGCTATTTTTTCCGCTGTTCCGAGTAATACAAGAAGATCATTTTCATTCAGAACAGTGTTTCCGTCAGGATTTTCTATCACCTGAGAATCTCTCTGAATTGCCAGCAATGTAATCTCATATTTCTTTCTCAAATCAATTTCCACTAAAGATTTACCGGTTATAGAATCTACCTTCCCTAGACGCAGTGCAGTAATTTCAATAGCAGGTATATGAGCCAGGTCATGGATGGTGCCACCTGTATCAGTGGTACGAAACATTTTATATCTATCATTCCTGGCACGGGAAATAATTTCTTCAATTTCATTTGATGGTATAAAATATTTCTTTAACACGCTGGTAAATATTTCAATAGATGTTTCAAATTCTTCTGCAATGACTTCATTTGCTCCGAGCTTATAGAGAGAATCCATATCCAGAACAAATCTGGTTCGTACAATAATATATATACTTTTATTCAAACGCCTCACAGCTTCTGTAATCCTGAGTGTCGAAGGAGGATCATTTATACCTATGGTAACAATCCTGGCTTTCTCAATATTAAAATGGTGAAGAACCGTATCAAAAGCGGCATCTCCGTAAAAAATCGGTTCACCTTTTGCCCTTTCTTTTCTCACCGTATCAGGATTTAACTCTATAATCACATAGGGAATACCGGTAAGTTTACATGCACATGCCAGATTTCTTCCGTTTACCCCGAAACCTATTATGATTACATGATTTTCCATAATATTTTTTTTATCAGGTTCTTCACCTTCTTCTTCCGATAAAAAGGCTGTTTTCATTCTTACAGGAATCTTCAGAGCAACATGTGACAGAGGTTTCGAAAGGAGTATTATAAACGTAGTAAGAGCCATAGTAAGAACCGATACGGAAATAAATATCTGATATGTATAATCTGAAAGTAATCCGAAAGTAATACCTGTTCTGGATAATATGAAGGAAAACTCTCCTATCTGAGCCAGTGCAAGGCCGGATAAAATAACTGTACGAAAATGATAGCCAAGTAAAGCAGCAGAAAAACCTGCAATAATAAATTTTAGCAGAATTATAACAATTGTTATAAAGATAATAATCCAGAAATTGTTATAAATAAAGCCTTCATTTATGAGCATACCTATAGAGATAAAGAAAAAACTCATAAATAAATCTCTCATAGGCAAAATACTGGCCATGGTCTGATGACCGTATCCTGATTCAGATATGATTATTCCTGCAAGGAAGGCTCCCAGTGCAAGAGAAAGGCCGGCACTGTAAGTTATCCAGGCCTGTCCGAAACATATTGAGACAACAGTTAACATAAAGAGTTCTTTACTTCTGGTTCTTGTTACTTTATATAAAAGATAGGGAACAATCCATTTTGCACCTGTTATTACAAGGACAATAATACCTGTTATTTTTGCCAGGATAAAAACAATCGAAGTATCTGATGCAATAGTGTTTCCTCCCAGAATAGGAGTAAATAGCATCATTGGAACTATAATAATATCCTGAAATATTAATATGGCAAGAGATACTCTTCCATAAGGGCTGTCCATTTCCCCTCTTCCCTGAATAATTTTCAACACAATAGCCGTACTGCTGAGCGATACAAGGAACCCTGCAAAAATAGCTTTACCCGGTTGATAACCGAATAATATCAGGATAAAAAAAGTAAACAGGACAGTAAAAATTACCTGAAGAGATCCTCCAATAAGGGCAGGTTTTTTAAACTTCATCAGATGAGCTATAGAAAACTCTATACCAATAGTAAACAGTAAAAGAATAACACCTGTCTCTGCAAGAATTTCGACTTCATGAACTGACTTTACAATACCAAGGCTATAAGGGCCTGCTATGGCTCCTGTAATAAAAAAACCGATTATACCCGGAATTTTCAGTTTAAAACATATACATAAGGTAATAACAGAAAGAATTAAGATAATGATCATCTCATCAAATAAAGATACACTCATAAAAAACCTCCAGAATATTAAGAAAACTATCAGAGGAACTGTTCTGACAGTTTAAAAATCATTCATCCTTTATATGAGAATCACAATGCGTAACGCGTGACATGAGGAACGGTTTCTCATTCTGTATTGTGACTTAAATACAGTTTCAACCTATATTTTTCTGCTACAGATCCTGCCGGCCAGAAGCTTTTTCGGATACTTTTTTATCTGTTTCATTACTCAGGACTGTAAGAAAAACAACTACAGCAAATTGTTAGAACAGGTAACCTGGTTATGACATGTAGCTTTATTTTTCACTCTGAATATTCTGTGATAAATTTCTTTTTCCATTCTATATAAAATCACCTGTCATTTTCAAACACAATCTCCTGTACTTTATTGAAAATATTTCTCAGAAGGTTCCTTTAACGTATGACTTTCTCTTTCCATCCAGTGAGACGTTTCTTCTCCCAGTAATCCTCCCAGCAGTCCTGCTGTCGGGAGAGCCACCACGGCAGGCAGAACGAGACTTCCCAGGGCAGTGCCCAGGATTACTCCGGCAAGGCCTGACATTATATGCCATCCTTTCATTTCACTGACTTTTTTTATGGCATTTTTTATAAAAGATCCTTTTTCTTCTTTCGGAGGGAAAAGAGTTTTATCAGGCTCTGTCATAACAGGAGCAGAATCATCTATTATACCTTTAGAACCAAGAACAAAACTGCCCATCTTGGGTAAACTGGCCTGCGGACTGTGTATAACACCGGGGATAAGCCATTCTTTTATTTTCTGCTCATCAGGCAGAACTGAATTGAGAAGTTTCAGTTGATTCGAGTAACAGCTGTTTCTTGTAGTATGATAGGATTCTTTACTTAAATCTTTCAAAGATTCTTCCAGGCTGTTCTTTAAAAATTCCTTTTTCTGTTCAGGACTCAGGTTGAGTTTATATCTTATAAGCTTACGGCCTTCTCTCCTGCAGGTTTTCTGCACCACGTCTTTCCAGGATCCAAGCTGATAAACACTTTTATACTCATCTTTTTTCATGCCATGGACAGGATTATATGTCTGTCCTTCTTTAAGCCTTGCTTCAAAAGAAACTACCAGTCCGTTCTGAGTTTCTCCATCAGATGTTTTCAGACCGTGGCCGTCTTCAAATTCGAAATATGCCAGAGTATGCCCTGCAATCCATTCAGGACTGAATGGTTTTACAACAAAATAAACATCTTTTACGCCGGAAGGATCTATGGATACCTCTTTAAATACAGGTTCCCAGTTTTCCTTTTGCTCTGCTTCTTTAAAACCCCATCTTACATTACCTGTGTGAATTTTTCCGTCTTCCGTTGTTCCCAGATATGTTGCAGGACGCTGATCTTTACGCCATGGCAGATCATCTGTTTTACCTGTCATGACAGGAGCTATATCCCCTGTTTCAGGTGATTTTTCAAATCTATCTATTTGAGATATATCAGTTGATTCTTTTTTTAATACCGGTATATGGTTATTTTTTATATTATAATTAGTGGAAATTTGCATATATTCCCCTCCTGTAATGAGTCATAAAAATATTTTAACATTTTATATTGAGATTAACAAGATATTATAGTGTATTTAATAACTATACTTTTACACCTTTTAAACAAAGCCTTATTCCACCCTGCATGGCATCTGCAAGGGATGCCCACTGGGGATAACGGGGTTTCGAAATTTTGCAAAAGTATAGTCATTTTTAAATTTTGATATATCACCTGTCTCATAGTTTTCTTTTACTGAGGTATGCTCTCGTGACGCGTAAAGCGTAAGGCGTGACGGGAGGGAAACGTTTATTACATGCTTATGCTCAGATCAGTAACATGGATATATAAAATTCACAATTTGTATATTTATTTCCTCCTGTAATCGGGTTAACTTATAATTTATTTTTATCATGGTAAGCTATTTTTAATGAGTGAGTCGTGAGTCGTGAGTCGTAAGTTGTGAGTTGTGAATAGTAAGAATTTATCCTCCTTTCACTCTTCACTCTTCACAGGGAGATATTTATGTCAGAATTATCTATTTTTCACTTTCCGGAACTGTTTTGCTTCAATCTGCCTGTATTACAGACAGAAACAAGGATATTTGTAATAGATACCTATATGGGGCCTCTGTCTATAAAAGATGTTCTGGATTACTGCTATAAAGCAAAAAAAAGAATCTATGCGGTAAATACCCATTCTCATTTCGATCATATATGGGGAAATTCTGCTTTCAAGAATTGTGACATAATAGCACACAGTAAATGTCTCGAATTAATCCTGGCAGAAGGAGAAACAATTCTAAAAGATATGTCAGAAAAAAATCCTGAAATGGTAAAGGAACATATTGAGATTACACCTCCCAATATTATCTTTGACAGCGAGCTAATATTTCATGACAGGGATTCTGATGTGAAAATAAAATATATACCTGGCCATTCGGAAGATTCTTCCGTAATAATGATAACGCCGGAAAATATCCTGATTGCAGGTGATATGGTAGAAGACCCCGTGCCTTTACTTCATGGCACTCATATAGATATTTACATAAAAAATCTTAAATATCTTGATGAAATGAATTTTTCAAGGGTAATACCATCTCACGGGAAAAGACAGGATATCTGTCTTATAAGAGACAATATATACTATCTGGAAGGTTTAAAAGAAATGGTTGCACAATGTATTAAAAAAGGTAAAAAACCTTCGGAAGAGAATATACCATTGACCTCTCTTATAAAATCCGGAATAACACCTTTTTATATAAATGAACATAAAAATAATATAAGGAAAGTTGTGGAGAATTCAGATAAAAACAATAATCTCAATCTGAACTCATGACCATGATACACTATGGCCAATCAGCATAGTACCGTAAAACTGGTATTTCGTTCCCTTGGTTCAAGGAATTATCTGTTATTCTTTATAGGACAGGGACTCTCTCTAATAGGCACATGGTGCCAGATTACAGCAATGAGCTGGCTCATATATCGTCTGACAAAGTCGGCTTTTCTGCTCGGTGCCGTAGGTTTTACGTCTCAGTTCCCTGCTTTTCTCATAGCACCTTTTGCAGGCGTTATAGCAGACAGAATGAGCAGGAAAAATATTCTGCTCATAACACAGATACTTTATATGATTCAGTCCTTTACTCTTGCCATGCTTGTCATATACAACCGTATAACCATATGGAATTTAATATTATTAAGCCTTGTTGCAGGTATTATAAATGGTTTTGATATGACTGTAAGGCATTCATTTGTAAATGACCTGGTTGAGAACAAAGAACATCTTGGTAATGCAATAGCACTGAATTCTTCTCTTTTCAATATGGCCAGACTGGTAGGCCCTACAATAGCAGGACTGATTATAGGAACTGCAGGGGAAGGCATCTGTTTTCTTATTAACAGCATAAGTTTTCTTTCTATTATAATTGCTCTTCTCTTCATAAAAATTAACGGTGAAATTAAAGAACAGAAAAAAACCGATTTTTTCCATGGCATGAAAGAAGGATTTGTCAGTGCCTTCAATTCCGTTCCCATTAAAATGGCACTGTTTCTTACAGCTCTGGTCAGTTTGATGGGTATGTCCTACGGTGTCCTTATGCCTGTTTTCGCAAAAGATATTTTTCATGGAGGCCCTCATACACTGGGTTTCCTGATGTCTGCCTCAGGGCTCGGTGCTCTCATGGGAGCTCTTACCATTGCATCAAAAGAAACAAGCAGAGGGTTTGAAAGACTTATACCCGCAGGGGCATGTATATGCGGCCTTGGTCTTACAGGTGCCGCTTTTTCATCCAATCTTTATTTATCTATGGTATTAATCTTTTTAACAGGGTACGGCATGATTGTATTTTTTACATCCAGCAATACTCTTATACAGACTACTGCAGGGAAAGACATGTGCGGCAGAGTAATGAGCCTTTATACAATGTCTTTTTCCGGCACCATGCCTTTAGGAAGTATTCTTGCAGGTTCTCTTGCACAGAATATAGGCGCCCGGTATACTATACTCATAGGGGGAGTTTTTTGCATCTTTGGTGCTCTCCTGTTTGCAGGAAAAGTAAAACCCATGAAAGATCAATTTGTCTATCAGGAGTGACATATGAAATATTTTTTAATCATATTTTTTCTTTTACTATCTTTAAATGTGTCAGGTCAGGAAATCCCATCTTCTATAAATAACCGTGGAGAAATGGTTCTTATCCCTGAAGGTGAATTTATTATGGGAACAGACCGGGAGCAGATAAAAAGCACGATAGGCCTTTTAGGAGGCTGTGAAGAATGGTACATACTGGAATATCCCAAACACAGGGTAAATCTCCCCTCTTATTATATAGACAAATATGAAGTAACCAATAAAGATTACTGTGAATTTTTAAATAAAGCAGGCAATCAGGAAGAAGAGAAAGGTGTTTTTTATATTAAAATAACATCCAGTAACTGCCTCTTATATCAGGATCAAAAAGGTATGTTCAAACCGAAAAAAGGTTATGAAAAATACCCTGTCATACTGGTTTCCTGGTACGGCGCACAGGCCTATGCAAAATGGGCAGGTAAACGTATCCCTACAGAAGCGGAATGGGAAAAGGCAGCCAGGGGAACAAAAGGATGGTTCTGGCCATGGGGCAATTCATGGGATAAAGATAAATGCAATAACTGGAAAATGAAAAAGAAAAATCTGATTAAACTTATGCCCGATATATACGACGGAAGAGGACCTTTACCGGGAGGATCCTTCCCTGAAGGAGCAAGTATTTACGGTGCAATGGATATGACAGGTAATGTAGCCGAATGGTGTGCCGACTGGTACGGAGTATATCCCGGTTATCCCTATTATGCAGGAGATAACTATTATGAATTTACTCATAAAGTGACAAGAGGAGGCTCATGGGGAATAGATATACCGGGAGGTCTCAGATGTGCCACAAGAAGCATACATCGATCCTATGCACCTGACCCTTATACAGGGTTCAGATGCTGTATGGATATAAAAAATTAACATAAGGTTCTTTTATGTGTATGGAGCAGGGATTTATAAGTGAAGAGTGAGTAGTAAAAGCTATACTTACGCATCACGCATCACGACTCTACCGTGGTGAGCATAAATAATACATATTTGCTCTCGTGACGCGTAACGCGTAACGCGTGACGGGAGAAAGACTTTTATTAAATACTTATGCTCAGTACCGCTCCAGATAAGTTCATACCCATTTCTAAAACCTGTCCCTGTCCGGACTCTTCCGGAAAAGATATGATCCTGTTGCGTGGCAAACTGATTTTGCAGACTGTTAATATTTTGCGTCTATATCATTTATAACTCTCTTTTAATACGGCATATCTTTTCCTCCAGAGCCCGGCCAGGGACAGGAGCGTGTTCCATATTTTTTTTTACCAATTTACCTGTTACGGTACTCAGGTCAGTAAATTCCTACACAACTTCGACTCTGCTCTGATCACCTATTAAAAACCTGTGGCTTCGCGGCCTTCCTGTGCATCTTATTATGGAAGCACCTCTTCCCAGAAGACTTCTTTCTATTCTTATATCTACATTTATAACCCTGCATTCCTCCATTAAAATACTGTATTCCACTTCACTGTTACATATTTCACAGTTATTATGGATAGACGTATAGGGACCGACATAACTGTCTTTTACAGAAATATTTTCGCCTATGATCACAGGGCCTCTGACTATGCTGTTAATAATTTTTGAGTTCTTACCTATTATTACCTTGCCTGCCACATCAGAATCATTTATATATCCTTCGATCTGACGGTGTTCCAGTTCAAAGGCTCTGTCCAGTACAAGTCTGTTTGCTTCAAGGAGATCTTCCGGTTCTCCCGTATCTTTCCACCATCCTGTTATTTCAGAATATCTTATAATTTTGCCTTTATTTAACAGATATTGATGGGCATCGGATATTTCAAGCTCTCCTCTGGCACCAGGTTTTATATTATTTACCGCTTCAAATATGATATTATCATATATATAAAGCCCTGTTACAGCATAATGACTTTTAGGTTTTACAGGTTTTTCTTCTATTGATACAATTTTTCCGTCTTTAATCTCAGGGACTCCGAAACGCTGCGGGTCTCTTACCCTGGCAAGGACCAGCTGACAGTCAGGTTTATGAGTTTCAAATTCTTCTATAAAGCGTTTCACACCGCCTACTACCATATTATCTCCCAGGTAAAAAATAAAATTATCTTTTCCTATAAAGGGCTCTGAAATTTTCACTACATGAGCAAGCCCCCGCGGTTCATCCTGTTCTATATAGGTTATATTTATATTCCATAATGAACCGTTGCCCAGAGCAGAAATTATTTCATTTTTCGTATCACTTCCCACTATTACTCCTACATCTTTTATACCTGCCTCTGCAACTGCTTCCAGTGCATAAAATAGCATGGGTTTATTTGCAATAGGTATGAGATGTTTGTTATTTGTATGGGTTATAGGACGAAGTCTTGTACCACGTCCTCCGCTTGTAATGAGTGCTTTCATAAATTATCTCCTTTTATGTTCTATTTCTCCAAAAACAAAGACAGGTTTATTTTTATAGTGTATTTCATAACTTATTAGAATTTAAGTTATCGTGACGCGTAACGCGTAACGCGTGACGGGTTTAATCCCTGCCCCTCACGCATTACACTTTACGCATTACGAGGTCATTATTTATGGATAGTTATGAAACTAACTATATTCTTTTTAGTAGCTTTTTCCGAATAAAAACTTAGAACTATTTAAAAATTCTTCAAAAGAAAAAAATTTCCTATTATTTTATCATTCTCTCTAAACAAATAAAAGCTATAATATTTTTGAATTTTTATAAAAAAAAGCAGGAGAATCTGACATGTTTTGTGTAATCTTAACATAAAATAAGACCACCATGAAGTTTACACAAAATTCATAACAGAATCGAACCTTTTATGAAATATTAAGATAAGGAATAGAATTTTATTAATTGTCTCTTTCCTCGCGTAACGCGTGACGCGTCACGATTTAATATATTTGAGACAGTTATTTAATTATCGTTCCTAAATAGAGAGGGATGGTTTTACCTGTGGATAAAATGTATAATAATAATGCAGATAATAATAAAGAGGAAAGCACGTCACAGGATGAAGATTTTCATGTAGAAAATATACTGGAGAAAGCAGAAGCTCTCAGGGAAAAAGGTCTTATAGGAGAATCTCTTACTTCATATACACAGGCATGGGAATACTTTAAAAATAAAAAGAAAATTGAAAAAGCAGCAGAAGTATATGAAAAAATTAAATTCCTCAAAGAAGACATTCCTGCCCTCATGTCTATGGCCTCCCTTTATAAAAACACAGGTGATTTTGATAAAGCTATTGAATGTTATCAGAAGATTTTAAATATTGACGGCAATCACCGTGAAGCTTTAAAGGAATTCAGCCGGTTAAATTTTGAATTGAACAAATATGATTACATTATGCCATGCCTGAAAAAATTATCCATTATAGAACCGGATAGTGTAGAGGTTTTTCTATGGACCGGCTCTGTCCTGGAAAAACATGGAAGAACAAGAAAAGCTGTAACAAATTATCTTAAAGCAGCAGATAATGCAAGAGAAAAAGGTATATATGAACAATCCAGAGAAATCTTAAAGAGAATCTTAAATATTTCCCCGAATAACATAGAAGCTCTGGAGAAACTGAAAAAATGTGACCGGGAAATAAAAAAAGAGGGAGAAAAAAAAGAAAATACCCGAAAAAAAACAGCAGTATCTCCGGAAAAAGAAGAAAAACTGCCGGAAATAATAGAAGAGCCATATGAGAAGATTGAAACTGCAGAGAAAAAAGAAGAGCGAAACGATCCGGCAGAAGCAACATCGGAAGAAATAATAAAAACAAAAACTTCAAAATATACTGTATCTGAAAAACCTCATGAAGAGCACATTGACGAATGTGCCGGGCCACGAGAAGCATCTCCCGTTACTTCTCCGAACATGCTACAACAGGAGATAATAGAACAATCAGATAATTACAAAGCAGATGAAGAGAGAGAAATATCTCCGGAACCATCGGAAAAAGAAGAAATCTTCGAGATCACAGACAGTGATAATTTACATATTGATCTGATTGAATATCTTCTGACTAAAAAAGGTCTGCCATTAATGCTTGCTATAAACAAAAACAGTCATAAGTTCGACCATAGATTCTTTGAAGTCTTCGATTATAAGAGGAAAGAAGAAGAGAATCCAAAAAAAGCAAGTATGTTGAACTATATTAATTCACTTATATCCAATCTGCATATTCGAGAAAAACTGGCTGAACGATCAGAGCAAAAAGAAAGGGAAAAACCTCCGGAAAAAGAGATAGTACAGGAAGAAGAACAGACACTTGAAAAATCATATAAAGAAGAAAGATATCCGGATACAATAACTGATACAGAGAAATCATCTGTATCAGAAGGTAATAATTTTTATCTTGATTTACTGGACACACTGCCTGAGAAGTTACCGGAGAAAGAAATAGAAGAAGAAAAAGACCTCTATGAAACAAATACATATATAGAGGATCAGGTAAATGAAGAGAACATGACAGAAGAGGTGGGCATTGAAAAAAAGGATAACTTTTATCTTGAGTTACTTGACCGGTTACTATCTACAGAAGAAAATTCATTAATTCCTTTTATAATGGAACATTTAGATAAATTAGATAAAAGGTTTTTTGAAATTCTTGACGATAAACTGAACAGAACTGCAGAAGAAAGTGATGAACATACAAATTCTTTAAACTATCTTAATATGATTATATCCAATCTGCATATAAAGGACAAATTATATGAGAAAAACTTATCCGCAGGGTCTCCTCTGTTTCAACAGTCAGAGGATTTAATGGATTTAGAGAGAGAAATAATTGTTTCCAGGGCAAAATCTCTTATTAAAGGGACACCTGAACTGATTGATATAAAACCGTCAGATTCATCATTAATAATACAGTTTTCGGAAGAACAGGATATAAAGGAAGAGAGAGAAGAAAAAAAAGCAAAAAAACCTGTAAAACTGGAATTTATTGATGAATGTTTGAAAAAAGTTATTGCTCTCGGCGCAACAGAACTGCATCTTACTACGGGGGAAAAACCAAATATCAGATTCTGGGGAGAGCTTCAACCGGTGGACATGCCTGTTCTGAAAGAAGTTCTGTCTGATGTTTTAATAGCCCAGATGCTGTCTGAAGAAGAGAAAAAAGAAATTGAAGATCATATGCATGTAGATTTCATGTATAAAATCAAAGATCACGACAGAAAAACCCGTCGTTTCAGAGGGAATGCCTATTATCACAGGACAGGTCTTAACATAATTATGAAGCTTATGCCCGATAAAATACCTTCTATTAAAGACCTGGGACTGCCTGAAATAGTTTCGGCTTTCGCACGGTTTGAACAGGGACTGGTAATTGTTACAGGCGGCTCAGGTTCAGGCAAAACAACCACCCTTCATGCCCTGCTGGATCTCATAAACAGTGAAAAACATGCCCATATAATAACAATAGAAGATCCCATAGAATTTATTCACAGACCTAAAAAAAGCATTATAAGACAGAGACAGATTGATTTACATACAAAGAGTTATTTGAGAGCTCTTAAATCCTCTATTTCCGAAGATCCTGACGTTATACTTATAAGCGAGCTCCGCGATCCTGAAACAATAGAACTTGCCATGGTTGCAGCAGAAACAGGGTGTCTCGTATTGTCTTCAATGAATACCCTGAGCTGTGCATCAACTATTGAACGTATTATAGATTCTTTTCCTCCTGAACAGAATATTCAGACAGGTGCTATGTTATCAGAATCACTGAAAGCCATAGTAACACAGCAATTACTTACATCCAGAGCAAGGTCCATAAGATATCCTGCCGTTGAAATTCTTACAGGCTGTACTCCTCTCAAGAGTCTCATAAGAGAACAGAAAATTTTTCAGATTAATTCATTGATAGAAACGAACAGAAGTATTGGCATGCAATCAATGGATTCATCTATTTTATCTCTCTTAAAAGATAAGCTTATAACTCCTGAAGTAGCGATAGAAGCTGCTGTAGATAAAAATAATATAAAAAATTTTAAAGAAAATAAAATGGCCGGTACCAAACAGGAAGCCATGTCTGTATTAAAAAAAGACAGATGTGCCGCCCTGGGTATTATCATAGATTATCCGGTGAAAAATTCAGGTAAGATAATAAAAGCCAGTCTTTCTCCTGATTATACACTGAAGGATCTCTTTAAAGTTATGGTTCAAGAAAAAGCTTCCGACTTACATATCACCGTCGGACTGCCTCCTAAAATGCGTCTGAAAGGTGAGATAGCGGAATTATATTTACCTGCTGTTTCTGAAGAGAAATCATGGGAATTACTTTCAGGTATTTTTTCAAAAAAACAGATGGATATATTCAGCAGAGAATGGGATCTGGATTTTACCTATGAAGTATCAAATATAGCCAGATTTCGTTGCAATATGTTGAGAGAACAGAACGGTGTAGGAGCAATATTCAGAATAATACCGCCTGAAATCCCTTCCATGGAAATACTCGGATTGCCTGAAATTTTAAAGAAAATAGCCTGTTACAGGCAGGGACTTGTTATAATAACAGGGCCTGCAGGTAGCGGAAAAACAACAACTATGGCCTGTCTCCTCGATTACATAAACAGTACGAGAAGTGCCAATATACTGACAATAGAAGAGCCTCTCGAATTTATACATAAAAATAAAAAAAGCCGCATCTTTCACAGGGAAATAGGCATTCATGCCACCAGTTTTGTAGAAGCTGTCAGAGCAGCCAGAAAGGAATCTGTTGATATTATAATGATAGGAGAAATGATGGAGAAAGATACTCTTATGGAAGCTCTTCTTGCTGCAGACATGGGGAATCTTGTACTCGGCATTATGCATACGACAGGGATAACAAGAACTGTAGAAAAAATAATTGAAACATTTTCAGGTTCCATGCAGGGACAGATAAGATCTATGCTCTGCAATTCCCTGAGGGCCATAGTAGCACAGCAGCTCATAACTACGATGGACGGCACATGGAGATGCGCAGTCGTTGAAGTGGCTATAAATAATCAGAGACTGGCCAATGTCATAAGAGACGGTAAAACAAAAATGATAGACAGTGTACTTCACAGCAGCCGTGAAGACGGGATGCAGAGCCTTGACCTGGCTCTCATGCAGCTTGTGAGGGATACAAAGATTGATGAAGAAACTGCAAGACTTCGTTCCTCCAATCCCCGTTCTTTTATTATACCGAAGGAATTTAAGCCTCAATGGTAGAGTCGTGACGCGTAACGCGTAACGCGTGACAGGAGGTTATGGCATCCGTCACAGAAGGATAGATTTCGTGCTTTATGACACATAAATTTGCCGGAAGGTGATGCGTGATGCGTAATGGGCAGAATCTTCACCCGTTACGCGTCACGCGTCACGTGTTACGATTTTACGATTCAATCGTTTCTACATTGGCCCTCGGCAATATAACAGTTTCACCTGTTTCCAGTTTGACTTCCACCACTCTGACTTTTGTTTCACTTTCCATTTTGGTCAGATTATGAGGGAGACTTACCACTGTACCGAGTACTCCGAAATAGGGTTTTCTTATTACTCTCACAGGACTTCCCGGATCCATGCCGAGCTGTTCCCTCGATTCATGCTCCTGCTGTATCTCTTCCATAGTATATTTTTCTATGAGAGGAACAATTACTTCAGGCCTTATAACACCGGCCCTTATCTGAGTGGCTCCATTTATGGAAGTTTTCAGACCTTCGTTTCTTTTTAAAATATCATAGGTTTTTTCTGCCATTTTTATCTGACCGAAACCTTCTGTGACTACAATTGTAAGGCCTATCTCTTCATGACCTGTTATGGCAACGCCCAGGTCATAACCCAGTAATTCTTTCAAATCCTTATCATCGAGTCCTCCTACAATAATACCTTTTATGCCACATTTTTTCGCTTTCTGTATGACATCATTTGTTACAAGAGAACCGCCTACTATTATCTTACCGGACAGATCTTCTTTAATATCATCAACTGTAAGAGGTTTATCAACTGATTTCGAAACAATTTTAAGTGGTCCTACCACCTCTCCTCCCACACCGAAAATACCCTGTATATATGTTCCCCATGTTTTAACATTTACACCTTCCGCTTCTATGACTTCGTCTACCACTCCATCTACATATGACGCTATTTCCACCGGAATTGGAGCTTCACGGAGAACTAACTGACCTGTAACACTGGATATACTTTCTACCGTACCGTTTATAGGTGATGTACATACAGATTTAAAAAGGCCGAAAAAACTGCTGCTTTTCGCTATTACTTCATCAAGTTTTATAGGGTCTCCCTCTTTTTTCAACATACAATCTTTAATTTCAGCAGGAGTAATATTCAATTTATTTACCACATTGACCATATGAACATTTCCTGGCAGGTCGGTTCTGGCAACAATTTTATCAGAACTCACTTTATCTCCTTTTTTAACAACTACCTGCCCTCTCAGAGGAAGCCTTCTTTCTTTATATATAATGGTTTTTTCTACTACTCTTAATCCTGGCGTATAGGCATGAGCCATAAAATCATCTCTCCTTTATATTTGTGACAGGTGATAGGTAAGAGGTGAAAATTTTCACTTTTCACTTTTCACTTTTCACTTTTCACTTATTTATCTTGCAAGAACACCCTGTCTCGGATATATATCCATAGCATCTATCCATGCCTGTAATTTTTCTATTCTCTTTTTCTTATCTTTAGGCAGGTCAAAAGGCTGTCTGCCGCGGCAATCAAAGATAATACCGACAACACCGCCGTTTATTTCTTTAGATTTTGGCTGTCCTTTACCTTCTCCTATATCAAAACCTTTTACCGGGTGCAATTCTACCGTTGCTTTCGTATCCACTTCGAGAGGTATGACTTTTAAATCTCCATACTTGAGATCCAGTTCCTCTTCCTTACCATCCGGCATTTTTAATTTTGCTTTTAGAACTGTTTTACCTTCTTTCGCTTTTCCTACAGGGGCAATACATGTTCCGATACGTATGAGGCAATCTTTCAAAAACACCTGTGTTGCCGCTTCAGGATGCACTTTTGCAAGAACACCTAACTGGGGCATCATAAATATGGAGTCTACCGTAAGTTCTGTTATTCCTTCAGGAAGATAGGCATCCATCATCATAAGAGCAGACTGACATCTCCTGGGAGCATGAGAAAGAACTCCGCCACTTCCTATTATCATATCAAGGCTCATAACATCTACAAGGCTTTCATCGCCTGTACTCTGGCTGAATATATCTGCAATAGTTCTTTCCTGCTGAACACCCTTCAGTCCTACTGCCAGTGCTTTATGCTGTTCGAAGGAAATTCTGAGGGCCTCTCTGCATATGGCCTGTTCAACTACCAGTTCATCAAGAACCTGTGGTATTGTAGTGGGTCTTATCATTTTATTTTTTATTCTGTTTCTCAGATCCCTTTCGTCCATATCAAAAGGAACCCATTTCATAACATTTTCCATACCTGCTTCGGCGAATACTTCTGATATGCTATAACTCATGCCCAGATTTGCACTTACAGTTCTGTTAAATACACCTTTAAATACGGAAAATACATCTGTTGTAGCTCCTCCTATATCTGCTCCTACAACCTGAATGCCGTATTGTTCCGATATTCTCTGCATAATATCACCTACTGCAGCAGGTGTGGGCATTATATCTACATCAGTCATGGCCATAAGTTTTTTATATCCCGGTGCCTGTGCCATAACATGTTCAAGGAAAAGCTGCTGAATTTTAAGCCTTGAAGGCATTAAATTTTCTCTTTCCATTGTAGGTCTCAGATTATCTGTAATATCAAGAGCAGTTTTTTCACCCAGAAGTCTTTCTATTTCTTTTCTGGCATTCACATTGCCTGCATATATAACAGGAAGCTGATAGGAGATACCGAGTCTCGGCCGTGGATTGGCTGCTGCTATAATTTCTCCAAGTTCCACTACATGAGAAACTGTACCTCCGTCCACACCGCCTGACAGAAGTATCATATCAGGTCTCAGGTTACGAATCCTCTGTATCTGTTCATGAGGAAGACGTTTATCGTTTGTGGCAAGAGTGTCCATTACGATGGCACCGCCGCCGAGAGCGGCACGGGCAGCACTTTCTGCGGTCATATTCTTTACGACTCCTGCTACCATCATCTGAAGTCCCCCGCCGGCACTGCTCGTAGAGATATAAATATCAACACCTTTATCTCCCTTTTTAGGTTTCATTATTCCTTTTTCATCCAGTATCTGTCTTCCTGCCAGTTCACCCACTTCTGTTACTGCATTCAATACTCCCTGTGTTACATCTTCTACGGGAGCTTCAACAGTTGTAGGCGCTTCGCCTCTTACAATCAGACGAAATTCATCGCCTCTTTTTTCTATGAGTATGGCCTTTGTAGTAGTACTGCCACAATCTGTGGCAAGAATACTTGTGATTTCTTCTTTTTTAATGTTCATAAACTTACCTCCACATTAAATTTTTATTTATTTTTCCTTCCTGCTTCCTGTATTTCTATGTATTGTATGAGTAATTCCACATTTTCTTTATCTTCCATTAAAGCGGCTATTCTATCATATTCTTTAAAATTAAAAAATGACTGAATAAAAGGCTGCATAAAAACAAGAAACTGACTGCCGATAAAACTCAGAGGTTTTGAAGATTCCAGAAAAAAAACAGCCATTGCGGTAAGTCTTCGGGACACTACAAGAGAGGCCAGTTTTTCCATAAGCTTTTTATCTTCCTCTGTTATTTGCAAGCCAATTTCTCCTTCACAATATCTAAAATGTCTCCCTCTTTATCTTTATCACACAGAAGATGTATACTTCTGTAATTATCCATAGTGCATGGTTTCAGATAAGGAGACAGAAAAACTCCTTTCCCTGTCCGGGCATATCTGCGAAATCTGTTCCATGGAAATTTTTGAGTATAAAATATATTTTTTATTATAATCTCATCCTGTTCCAGTATATAACCTGTCGGGAAAAACATACTGTTCAGAGAACATATAAAAATTACCATTGAAAGGATACATAAAAAAATATCTTTAAAATTCCAGTATACTGCCACACAGAAGAAAGATCCGAGAAATATTATAATCAGCACCTGCCGTAAATTAGTTCTTAAAGGGTTGAAAGTCCAGGCCAGCATGACAGATGGCTTGGACTTGTCATCCCTTTCCTTTTTTCTTTTTTTCATGTTACCTTATCAATTGTAACCAGTCTCCCAGTAAAAAGAGCATTCTTCCTATGAGAAGAGATATACGGGCCATGATCGTGTAACCGAAAGAAGCGCCGAAGGAAATCATAAGAAAATATATGCCTATCCTGGATATGCCTCCTACAACTCCCCTGTGTTCCACAGAAAAGAAAAAGTATATGAGACCGCAGAACACTCCTCCAACGATAACCCAGTTACAGAAAGACATCCAGAGAGATTTGAGTATATCTCCGTCAGGACTCATAACCCAGAGAGGTATCATTGTACCTTTAATCTGAGCTATGGCATTTCCCTGAAGATATGCTATAAGGTTAATTCCTGCTGAGAGTCCCACGACAAATGCCAGTGACCACCGGCTTATCCAGGCGATGCTGGGGGCAAGTCTGAGAAGCATAATTATACCCAGTATTCCGGGAACTATATACCAGAGATGATAATCAAATTTTTGAAAACCAATGGCGAGATTATCTATAAGATTTGGTTTCAGAGAATTATAATATTGCATGGCTACCCAGTATCCGGCTGAAACTCCGACAAAAAGGTATTCTGCAAATTTATAAAAAGGATTATCTTTATAAAGGAAACTGTAAATACAAAGTGTCAGAAAGGCGGCAACCCATATCCCAACATTTTCTATATTAGTAGGCCATACAATTGCCATATTCATTACCATAAACAAATGCCTCCTTACTTAATCTACTATACCGAGTTTCTGTTTCTTTTTTTCGTAGAAATAACTTATATTGGCCAGTATGATAAATAGAATTATTACCATATGAACAACAGACTGTGCTCCCATACCTGCCGATGCCTGGCCTTTGAGTTCAAGGAGAGTTTCATATTCTGATGCACCTTTCATACCTCCGAGAAGACCGAACATCTGTTTTGCATCAAGGTAAGGATAAAATTCGGGAGCACTTACTGCAGTGCAACCTCCTGCCACGAGAACACCTGTCTGTTCATGACCTATTATTGTCCACTGTTTGAGACCGGGATCGCCGGAAGAAAGGCTTAACACAGCCGCAAAATCAGCCAGACGGTTAACATTATTCATTACAGGGAATTTATCAATTGATTCATTTTTACTATCTGTGGGAAAGGTTTCCCGGAAATTGGTGCAGAGTTTCTGTATAACTACATCTCCTCCGCTTTTATATCCCAGAAAGACATAATCAGTACCGTACTGTTTATTGAATTCTTTTGATTTCTCTATAAGAACCTGTTCACCAAGTGCCGAACCTGCGGGCCACAGAGCAATACCGACAACCTTCAGATTTTTCCTGAAGAGATGTGTTATAAGTCCTACAGTCATAGGATGACATTCAGGTTTTGTCTGAGGATCATAATCAAAAGATATAAGGACTTTTGATTCAGGAGGAATTTTTTCTATAGTATCATAAATTCCCTGAACTTCTCTGGTAATTTTCTTTGATGGTATTCCAAATCCTGTAAGAAGCGGAATTATAACGGCAAAGGCAGTAAAAAGAAAAATTATTCTTCTGTCCAGCGTTTTCAAACTATTAAGAATTTTAGCTAAAGTCTCCATATATCCTCCTTAATCTCCACCGAGATAAGACTTATCTATACCGAATAATATCTTTATGGAAGTAGAAACTACTCCCAGGGCTATACCTATCATAATGGCTCTCTGCCCTGCAGTAGTTGGGCAATTCATAAGCCAGTCAGCAATATCGGGAAATCTGGGCCATATCCATTCTCCAAGGGGTACACGGCCGAGCATAACAAAAAAAGCTGCTATAAGTAACAGCGTTGCCTCTCTTGACTGGGCCCGGAATGCTCTGAATGCTGCAGAAGCTATAAAAAATGCCAGAAGAGAAAACATGGTTGAACCCATAGGGGAATAAAGGTGTCTGAATATATAATTAAAGGGAGTTCCTATGCTTATACCGCCTATAAGTCCTACAAAAGCCGTGGAAAAAAGACCAAGGAGTAATACGACACTGTATGCCCATCCTTCCGACCCTCTGGATATTTTATCGCCATGAGCCTTTATCAGACTTCCCACACCGAGTAATATGGCAAAAGCTGCTATTATAATAAACCAGCTCTGGAACATTTCTCCTATCATATTAAAAGGCGAATGAGGTATAAAATAATACAGAAGGTATCCGAGTCCTGCAATGACTGTTATTATCATTGGAATCTCACGTTTCATAACAAGCCTCCATTTTATTTAGTAATAAACAGGTTTGTAAAAGTTTTAATACCTGCAGTTTCCAGGATACAGCCTATTATAATAGAGAAGAGAAATACTAATTTACCAATATCCTGTCCTTTAAGACTGCCAAGCTGTTTCGGGTCTCTTGAAAGATAAGCAGAAGCGGCAAATAATTCTTCTCCTATAAGCGTATAATCGCAGGCTGCAACGAAAAAGGGCAACTGTGATGGCATAGCTGTACCTGCCATCTGTATGGCTCCTGTAGAATGTCCTGTTTCAGCAAGTATCAGTGATTCTGCATAGAAACAACCCATATAAAAATTGGCAGCAGGCTGTTCTCTGACCATAATACCATCAACACCTGCCACAAAACCGAACTGATCATCAGTAAGATAACGGATATTATCAGGACGGAAAGCATCAGGTCTTCCTGCTCTCGTATAGGATTCCTTTACTACTTCCTGGGCTGTGCTCATAACAAGAGAAAATCTTGTAGGAACCAGTATAGGTGTATCATACTCGGCAGTTTTCTGAGCCACATAGGAAAGTATGGACAATCCGGCAAGGGTCTGTATATCATTCATATCAGTAATACCGGGGATATAAAGTACAGGTTTACCCATTTCCGTAGCTCTTCCCACTGCATCATCCAGGGCAGAAAGTCCTGCTATTCTACGAATAAACAGTTCCTGTCCTCTCTGGGCACTGAATATAAAATAGAGTATAAAGCCGGACAGGAGTAATATGGCTATTAACATACTTAATCTTCCTTCATTAAACCATCTTGTATCCTGCACGGGTTTTTTTGATTCTGTAGCAGGTGAAGGAACAGGGGTAGCAGGGACTGCTGTCACAGATTGAACGGGAGATGCTTCTGCAGAAGGAGTAGTACCTGATGTTGCCTCAACTGGAGACATCTGAGTTTCAGGACTGGAAGTTACCTGTGCAGAAGGTACCGGAGTAGATGTATTACTCTGAGCAATATCCCGGGGTGATAGACAAAAAGCATAATTACAGAGGGAAAATAGCAAGAACAGGATCATACTTGCTATGAATAAAAGTTTTTTCTTTTCATGCAAAATTGGACACCACCTTCTTTCTTGAAATACTGCCTCCTTAAAAGGGAGAGCAATTTTAGAGACTGTCATATGTATCGTAACGCGTGACGCGTGACGCGTGACGCGAAAAAGAAACCATTGCCGGTGTATACAACTTATATTACAATCTCAATATTAATATATATAGCTTAAAAATTCTATGATATTCTTTTTAAATCCTTTATAATCTCATAAAATTTTTATATTTATGGACTGTAAGAAAATAACTCTGGTAAATTATGGTTTTTGTCCTCCCGTCACGCGTAACGCGTGACGCGTCACGATTGTAAATATGATAAGGTTATTTTTTTACAACCCCTTATTACCGGCACAACAGGGTTCTACCGGTGATAAAATATTTTACCCCCTGCAAATAAGTGAAAAACCTTCAGGGTCAAGGCTGGCTCCTCCTACCAGGAGTCCGTCTACATCTCTCTGTGAAAGAAAAGAAGAAGCATTTTCCGGTTTGACGCTTCCGCCATAGAGAAACCTGACTTTAGAAGCTACGGAATAACCGTAAGACGATGAAAGAAGACCTCGTAAATATGCCGTAATTTCATTGGTCTGTTCAGGAGTTTCAACTTTACCTGTACCTATAGCCCATATGGGTTCATAGGCTATTACAAATTTTTCTATCTGGGAAGGCGTAAAAGAAGCTATGGCTTCTTTCATCTGAGATGTCAGAACGTCTCTTGTAACACCTCTCTCTCTCTCTTCTTCTCCTTCACCTATACATATTACCGGCACAAGGCCGTAATGTTCGGCTTTTTTAATTTTGGCATTTATTATCTTATCGGTTTCGCCAAAATATTTTCTTCTTTCTGAATGTCCTATAATAACATAGGTGCAACCGGCTTCTTTTAACATTTCAGCAGAAACTTCACCGGTAAAAGCACCTTTTTCTTCATAAAATAAATTCTGTGCTCCCAGTTTTATTGTAGATCCGGCAAGTTCTTTTCCCACCGGGTAAATGGATGTAAACGGGGGGCACAGCACAATATCTCTGTCATAAATCCTGCCGATAAGGGATTTGAATTTACCGGCAAAAGCCAGGGATTCCCTGACAGTTTTATGAAGTTTCCAGTTTGCCACTATAAGGGGAACAGGCAAATAAATTACCTCCTAATTTAGTGAGTAGTGAATAGTGAGTATAGGGATTTATCACTATTCACTATTCACCATTCACTATTCACTTATTTATCGTCCAGTGCATCAATACCGGGCAGGACTTTCCCTTCCATAAATTCAAGGGATGCTCCGCCTCCGGTAGATATATGGGTCATTTTATCTGCAAATCCGAGTTTTTCTGCTGCCGCAGCAGAATCTCCTCCACCTATCAAAGAAATGGCATTGGAATTATGTGCTATAAAGGTAGCAACGGCTTCAGTACCTTTTGCAAAATCATCCAGTTCAAATACTCCGAGAGGACCATTCCAGAATATCGTCTTTGCATCTTTAATAACAGCGCCGAATTTATCGATAGTTTTCGGCCCTATATCGACTCCCATCATGTCAGACGGGATATCCGTAATACTTACAATCTTATGTTCAGTACCTTCTTTAATCTCTTTTGCAACTACAATATCTTCAGGGAGAAGGAATTTCACATTTTTCTCCTTTGCCCTGGCCATAAGCTGTCCTGCAAGGGTAAGACTCTCTGCGTCAAGGAGGGAAGTACCTATTTCATGTCCCATAGACTTTAAGAAGGTATAACTCATCCCTCCCCCTATGAGGAGTGAGTCAACTTTCTGTATAAGATTCTCTATTACTCCAATCTTATCCGATACTTTTGCTCCGCCGAGTATAGCAACTACAGGATGTTCAGGGTCACTCAGAATTTTTCCGAGCATTTCAAGCTCTTTCCCTACAAGGAATCCTGCTACAGATGGTATCTTTTTAGTTGCAGGTATGCCTGCTGTACTTGCATGAGCTCTGTGGCAGGTTCCGAAGGCATCATTTACATATACTTCTCCCAGAGAAAGAAGTTCTTCTACAAGACTCTGATCGTTTTTTGTCTCTCCTTTATGAAAACGTAAATTTTCAAGAAGAAGAATTTCTCCGTCTTCAAGATTAAAGGCAAGTTTTTTTACAACATCCCAGTTCATATCTTCACAGTATTTAACCTCAATCCCCATTAATTCGGACAATCTTATGGCGACAGGTCTCATTCTGTACTGTTCCATTACCTCTCCCTTTGGTCTTCCCAGGTGACTCATAACTATAAGACGTCCGCCATGGTCTCTTATATATTCCAGTGTAGGAAGAGATGCTCTGATACGTCTGTCATCGGTTATTTTTCCGTCTTTGAGAGGAACGTTGAAGTCCACTCTTACCAGAACTCTTTTACCTTTAAAATCGACATCTTTTACGGTTTTTTTCATAACCCCACCTCTTTTTTAAAATCCCGCAGGGGCGTTCAATTGAACGCCCCTGCAAAAGGTTACAATAAATTATAGACCTTTATCAACTATATATTTAACAAGATCGGCAAGTCTTGTTGCATAACCCCATTCATTATCATACCAGGCTATGACCTTTACCATCTTATCAGCCAGTACCATAGTGGATTTCCCGTCTACAATACTTGACAGTTCACAGCCTCTGAAATCGGATGATACAAGAGGTAATTCTGTATATCCGAGAATACCTTTAAGACTACCTTCGCTCGCTTCTTTAAATTTGCTGTTTACCTCTTCTTTAGTAGTAGATTTACCTAAATTACAGACAAGATCCACAACAGATACAGTAGGTGTGGGAACTCTGAGGGCAAGACCGTCAAATTTTCCTTTTAATTCAGGAAGCACGAGGCCAACAGCTTTTGCCGCTCCTGTCGTAGTCGGTATTATGTTAAGTCCTGCTGCTCTTGCGCGGCGAAGATCCTTGTGAGGCAGATCAAGTATTCTCTGATCATTTGTATAGGCATGTATTGTAGTCATAAAGGCATGTTCTATAGTGAAATTTTCATGTAATACCTTGGCAAATGGAGCAAGACAGTTTGTTGTGCAGGAAGCATTGGAAATTATATGATGTTTTGAAGGCTCATATGCTTTTTCATTTACTCCCATAACGACTGTAAAGACATCTCCTTTGGCCGGAGCCGATATAAGGACTTTTTTTGCACCTGCAGCCATATGTAATTTTGCTTTCTCTGCTTCAGTAAATAAACCTGTGCATTCGAGTACTATATCGGCACAGAGATCTTTCCATGGTAATTCTCCGGGATTTTTCATGGATAAAACTTTGAATTTAGCTTTTCCTGCATGCATGCAGTCTCCTTCAAGGAAAACATCACCATGAAATCTACCGTATGTAGAATCATATTTAAACAGATGGGCATTTGTTTCAGGACTTGTTATATCATTGATTGCTACGATATCAAATTCGGGATATTTTTCAAGTAATATCCTCAAGACCTGCCTTCCTATTCTTCCGAAACCGTTTATACCTATTTTTATTGACATATTAAAACCTCCTAAAATTTAGACTTTTATAATAACCTGAATAATTCTTTTTTTAATTTATAAATCCTTCTTTCTGGTTTAAAGTTTATAATTTATTAGAGTGAAAAGTGAAGAGTGAAAAGTGAAAAAAACAGGACATTACTCACTTTTCACTATTCACTGATAAGCGGTACCGGTATTCTGAGAAGAACAGTAGTGCCTCTGCCAGCCTGACTTCTTATCTTGAAGGTACCTCCAAGGAAAGAAGCCTTTTCTTTCATGCTGTTTATTCCGGTTATTTTTCTTCCGTTAACAGAGGCTTTTGCATAATCGAATCCCACGCCGTCATCTTCTATAGCTACATTAAATTGATCCGAGAGAATTTTTACTCTGACCCTGACATTTGAAGCACCGGAATGTTCTTTTACATTTTTCAAAGCTTCCTGTATTATACGGTAAATAGTCGTTTCAATAGATTCTGCAAGTTTCTTCTTAATTCCTGAAACCATTAATTCTGTCACAATACCTGTTTCCGCTTCAAATCTCTGTAAATAAATCTCAAGGGAAGGCAGTAAATCAATCTTTTCCTGGTCCCCTGAAATGGTTATTTCGGAAATTTTATGCATTTTACTGAGACTTTCACTTGTTAATTTTTTCATTTCATCAATTCTTGTTTTAACATGAGTTAATTCGGAATTCAGGTTATCATGAAGTGTTTCCAGCTCATTGATTGTTTCATTAATAGAATAGCCAATCCTGCTTTGAGCTTCATTCATAGATTGAGATGAAGATAGTTCGGAACTATGAATTAATTTTTCCAGAAGCTGTTCTACAGCCTGATGTTTTTGTTTTACTGTTTCATAGAGCCTTGCATTATCAAGAGCAACACTGGACTGACTGGCAAGAACAGAAAGAAGATAAATTTCACCCTGAGAATATTCTTTACGAAAACTATGATTTAAGTAGGCCACACCAAAAGCTTTATTTTTTATAAAGAGGGGAACTACGATAGTGGAGGCTATATCAGATATATTACTTAAAATAAAACGGCCTTTTTCATTTGCCACATCTTTTATAGTCATAGGCTGTTTCTTCTTAATGGCAAGCCTTGCAATACCCTGTCCCAGGTTAAGTGGTTCTCTTTCTTTTAATAAATCAACAGGGAAATTAAAATTTGCCTGAACAGACCATTCATCAGTTTCTTCATCAAGGAGCATTACAAGCCCGCTGTCTGCGTTTGCTGCTTTTCTCATGGCTTCAATAGTAGCTTTAAGAACTGAATTTACATGTATGGCAGAGCCCATAAGAGTACTGCCTTCATAAAGTATTTGCAAATCATTAACCCTTGTATTCAATTCTTTCACAAGACTTCTCTGTTTCTCCTGAAGTTCACTGCTCTGTTCTATAAGGTACCATATAAGGCTGGCAGTATCACCTCTTATAATTTCTACGGCACCAGGTTTTTCCTGTTCAATCAACGTCAATAATTCGGTATCTGATGACAGCATAAAAACAAAATGAAGGTCTTTTATATTAAGTAATTCCCTTACATCTGTCGTAGAAAAAATATTAAGCTTCTGTGCAAGCACCATACAGGAAGAGTTTATATCACTGTCAGCCACGCCTTTAATAATTATATTATTATCACCGAGGAGAAATTGAATAATGGAAATACCTGCATGGCTTGTGCCAACAACAGCAATATTTGTCGGTATAGAAGGAAGAATTTCCTTTTTCTCTTTCAACTGGGCAGTTTTTCTGCTTTTAAGGGCTTTTTTTACTACTTCTACAAGCCTCTGAGCGCTGAACGGTTTGGTTATATAATCTGTCACGCCTGCCTCCCACCCTCTTTTAAGGTCTTCTTTTCTGGTTTTGGCAGTTAACATTATTACAGGTATGGTGGCAAGTTCTTTATTTGCTTTTATTCTCCGGCATACTTCCAGACCGTCCATACGGGGCATCATAACATCCAGAATAATCAAATCGGGGATTTCATCGACAATCCTTTTTAAAGCTGTCTCTCCGTTGTAAGCAACAATAGTTTCATAACCTTCTGTATCCAGATGGAGTTGAATAAGTGTTACTATATTTTTTTCATCATCAACAATGAGAACTTTTTCTTTTTTCAAAAGAGAACACCCTGTACAAATAAGGGCACGGTAATCTCCGTGCCCTTATAAAATTCACTCTGTTGTTTCTATCATAAATATTGTTTTAAATCTTCAATAGCCCTTTTTATATCAAGACGGAGAAGACCGAGATTAATATCTTCACCGAGTAAAACCACGAGTATGGCACCGGAATTACATAATACTAATTTCCCCATACTCCCTTCCACCATTACCATGTTAAGTTCTCCCTGATTGAGTTCTTCCATGGAACTTTCTGCAGAGGTAAAAACTCCTGCTACAATGGCTCCAACAAGATCTGCATTAAAGGAGGTGGGAACAACACTATCTATTACCAGTCCATCTCTTCCTACAATTAAACTCCCTATTACACCTGATGTTTTATTAAGTTTTTCTAGACACTCCTTCATTTTATTAACTCCAATCTTTCATGTTAACAATTCAGCATGTCAGCAATTAATCATGTCAGATGACATACTGAAAAACTTATATACCAAGAAGTAAATTAACAACTCTTCCTGCTGCATTCAAATCTATAGATAAATCCTGAGAGATTCCTTCATCCTGAACCAGAGTACATAACATAGCAGGGCCGTTTTTAGAACATATTATATTAAGGTCTTTATTATTAACCTGTGATTTAAACATGTATCTATCAATGTTCCCGAGATTTAATCTTAAAGCAGTATCTTCAGCTGCCTGATAGATACAGGTAAGATAGGCTATCCAGTTCTCAGAAGAAAAGTTATTTGAAAGAGATGAACTTATTAATAGACCTTCATCGGAACCAATAAGGCCATTTACTATACTGGCATTTTCCTGTAATGACTTTAAAAACTCTGTCATCATCTGTTCACTGGTTTCATTTTCCCTGTCAAATCTTTTGATTAAATCATTCAATTTCTTCTCTACTTTATTTTCATCATATTCAGGTTTATCATCTATAAGAGAAGAAAGGACAAAGTCCTTTGACATATTTAGAAGGATTTTTCCTTCCATTGCTTCAACGACCATGCTGACAGGTCTGCTTATACCCATAGCTTTTACTGCACGACTCAACCTTCTGTCCAGTTCTACAGATGTAGCTGCAATAACTTCAGCTTTTTCCGTATCATTCAATGTGGTAGTGATGATGAATCCCTCGCTGCTGGCCAGCGTAATTCCGCTAACGCCTTCAAGCTCATCCAGAGGTTTTATAGAAGATTGTATGGCAGACACACTTTTCCCTATCACTCCGTCACGGTCAATATTATCAATAACATCCTGAGCTGTTATACTTCGTATCATATCGGCAGACGTATCACTTACAGATATATCAGATGTACCTTCTTCTATAGAGAGATCGTCGAGAGAAAAGCCTTCATCAAGGAAATTCATAGCATCATCAAAGCTGAAATCGGTGTCAGTATCAGAGATATCTGCCATCATATCAGTGTCCATTATATCAGAATTCATTATATCTGTATCCAGGTCCATCATATCAGTATCCATTATATCTGAACTATCAAATTTTAAAATCTCTTCGTCTTTAGAAGAAGAGTCAAGGAGCATATTAACATCTGCAAGGTCTGAGAAATCCTCCACATCGAGAGATATTTCTTCTTTTACCCTGGAGGAAATAACTTCCGCAGGTTTTTTCTCTTCTATTTTTATCAAATCTTCCTTTATCAGAGCTTCAGGGATTAGATCTTCCGGTTCTTCCGGAGACAGATCTTCAGGGATGAGATCTTCCAGTTCTTCCCCTATTAAATCCTCTTCTTCAGGTTTTATTTTTATTATTTCTTCAATTTCTTCTTCTTCCTCTGTTTTCTCTGCTTCAAGTCCAAAGAATCCTGCTATGGCAAGAGGTGACATATCAACATAGGTACAGGATTTAAAATTCTTTAACAATTCCAGAACATATTCAATTCTCTTTTGTTCCAGAAAAGCAGACAATTTTTGCGGAAGTTCTGTAATATTATCTATACATATGATATTTAAATCAGGTAAAACTTCTTTAAAATAATCTTTAATTCCCTGCTTTACAGACTGAGTGGTAATAAGTATTACATTATCAGGTTTGTAAATACAGATTTTATTATAGAAAAGATAGGCATCATACATGGTGAAAAGGTCACCTTTTATTTCAACCATAACAAGACTGCTGTCGCAGTTAAAATAGAGATTTATGATATCTACGCCATCTTCCGGACAATCTATAAGAATATCTTCTCCCCACAGGCCGGCTCCTTTAAGTATGCCGAGCAATCTCACAGCAAGCCAGTAACTGCCTCTTGTTATATAATGTCCGTAAGGTGTAATACTTATGCATTGATCAATTTTTTCCTGAGAAACCAGTCTGCCGCAGTGAAAACATTTGAATCCCTGCTGTGCTGCTTCTTCAATAGAAGAAATAGAATTGACCCTGTTTATTTGATGACCTGTTTGATGGCAGAACACAATATAATCTATATTTACAAGTCCCAGCTGTTCCATTTTCTGAACCAGTGCGCCTACCATAAGTTTCTCATTCTCATCTGCCAGTTCACTGAGACTTACACTGGGTTTGATTTTTATCTTATTAAGTAATTCTCTTGATTTAACACTTTCAAGATCTACTACCGCCCTGTAATCTTCCTGAGCAGGTGCAAAAACAGGAATATCATTTTTCAACAGTCTGTATTTTTCACTTTTAGGATGATATTCTTTCCAGGCCAGATGATGTTCACTTTTTACCATAGGGAAAATAGCCTGAGTTATAATCTCACAGAATTGATTAAATTCTTTATCATCACCTGAGCCTCTGTTCATAGCAATGACATCAAGACATTTCCTGTCTTTCCTCACCTGTACGTAATACTGTTCCATCTTGCTTCCGAGGAATATGTCTCCTTCGTGAATTCTGTCCATAACAGACATCTTTCTGAAGAGAGGAGTAGAAAAAATTCCTTTTTCTTTGTAAGGGCTGAAATCTATTTTAAACTGGGAACAGAGATCCTCCTTGATGGCACTTAAAAAAGGTTTATACTCCCTCCTTAGATGTCTCATTATTCTAAAAAGCATTTCATCAGTAATTGATAGATGAAGCTGCCTCCATTTAAAGTCTAGCACGTTCATCTTCTCCTCTCTATAAAAAAGACCTTTTAATTACAGATGATTTCATAACATTCCATATTCTGCCCTGGCAGGTCATGGAGTAATAATTATGGGCAATTATGAATTCAACTATAAATTTTCAATTTACAATTCTATAAATTTTATTTTTTTCCTTCCTGAATAAAAAAGACTGCTATTTCAAAATCCGGGATAACACTCTGAGCCAGTTTCCGCCGATAATTTTTTCAATATCTTTACAACTGTGACCTCTTTTCTTTAACACTTCCGTTATAGCAGGCAAAAAAGATGCATCTGATAATCCGGAAGGATAATTATCTGTTCCATGAAAATCAGAACCGAATCCTACAGAGTTGTAATTACCGGTTAAATTAACAATATATTCTATATGATCTGCAACATGTTCTACAGTTACAGGATTTTCTCCCAGGAAATGAGGGACAAAGGTTATGCCTGTAACACCTCCTTTTTCTGCTATGGCAAGTATCTGTTCATCTTTCAAATTTCTGGGATGGTTACAGAGGGTATAACAATTGGAATGAGAAGCTATAACAGGCTCACTGCTCAATTTCATTACATCCCAGAAACCCGGCTCTGCCATATGAGAAACATCTACAATCATGCCGAGATTGTTCATCTTTTCTACAACTTTCACTCCAAAATCTGTAAGGCCTCCGGGATTATTACCGACTGCCACACCATCGGCAAGTAAATTTCTGTTACTCCATGTAAGAGTCATGGCTCTCACACCGAGTCTGTAATAGGTGTCCACCATGAACAATTTTCCGGAAAGTGCTTCTCCTCCTTCTATAGAAAGGAGGCATCCCAGCTGGCTATTTTTTAAAATATCAAGGTCATCACGTGATAATATCGGTGAAACGTCACGGTTATCCTCTTTCCATTTATAAAATAAATCTATCATCTCAAGGGTAAAAGCTATAGCAGAATGAGGAATTAGTTCTTCAGGCGTATAGAGAGCGAAAACCTGCAGATTTACTCCTCCCGAAAGTAAAGGTTTTATATCCAGAACAGACGGGTCATCCCTCAGGGCTTTGCAGAGAGTATCTGCGTGGAAATCCACGACCGGTGTTTTCATATGAAAATTCATTGTTTCATCAGTCATAAAAAAACTCCTTTATAATCGTAATGCGTAACGCGTAACGCGTAACGGGTTTATATTCCTTCGTGCATCACAGCATTCCAGGGTAATCAAATGTAATATACTCGATAAACGAATGGGATTTCACCCGTCACGCGTCACCCGTCACCAGTTACGTTCTTAAATCAGTTCCTCCAGAGGCAATACAGTAAAACCTGCTTTAATTCCTGTTTCTTTTTCATCATTATCGAAAACAATAAAAAGCACGTTTTTATTATTTTCGTCTTTTAAAAGTGTCATACCTTCAGGTTTCACGCCTTCCCATTCATAAACAGGCGATTCCGGGAGATCTACGCCATAAGTTTCAGGGTTATCCACTCCTGCAATCCAGAGGGCTCCTCCTCTGCCGTTTGGTTCTTCATAACTGGTTAAAATAAAAAACATTTTAATATCGTGATAATATTCTATAGAAGAAATAGCCTGTTTTTTTCTGTTTTCCGTACGGGGAAGAAAAGTAAACCAGAGAGTCGGAGTTTGAACTTCCCCTTTCTTTATATCTTTAATATTAAATCGCCACACACCTGACTGATTGGTAAACAGAGGTTCCCTGAGGCCTATAAAGAGAAATTCGTTATATACTCCTTTATAACGGGCAAGACCTTCAATATTTATTTCCCTGCCATTCATAATTCTATTGAAGGAATCATAAATTATATTACTATTATTTTCGGGAACAGGCTTAATAGTATAATTATCCTCTGAAAAGCTGATTTTAAATAAACCTCTCTTATTTTCATCACCGTAGGAATGAGACAGAAGCACATAAAACCCTCCCGGTTCACCGGATGTAGTTATAGCTTCAAAATCTCTGATTTCTTTTCCCACATCTATCGGATATTTACCTGTTATATTTCCCTTTATATCGGAAATATAAAAATACATAAGATTTTTTTCTTCAGGTTTGTCATTCAATATGATTAATTTATCATCATGGACAGCTACTGCTGACGGTTCGAAAAACACACCGTCTCCTTTAAGAGAAGAGGGAATATTAAATTCCTTTACCTCAAAAAAATTGGATGCGAAAACAACTACCGTTGTAAAAGATATAATAACAATAGCTGTAAATATGAATAAAAGAATAGTATTTGTTCTGTCCATTTTTATCACCTCATTAAAATCGTAACGCGTAACGCGTAACGCGTGACGGGTAAGTTTCACTTTTCACTTTTCACGATTTCCAGTGCTTCCTTCCTTGCTTCCAGAGCATCAGAATCATCAGGTTCCAGTTCCAGGGCTTTATCAAAACATTGAATGGCTTCTTTATATTTTTTTTCTTCTGACAGTAAAAGCCCTTTATTATAAAAGGCATTAAAATATTTTCCGTCGAGTTCCAGAGCCATATTATAACATTTTAACGCTTCTTTATATTTTTTCTGGGAAGCCATTAAAAGTCCTTTATTATTCCAGGTAACAGGATCTCTACAGTCAATAGCTATTGCTTTATCATAACAGAGAAGAGCTTTTTTGAAGTCCTTTTTCCCTGCGAGAGCCAGACCTGTGCCGTTCAATCCATAGGTATTTTCCGGGTCAATTCCAAGGGCTTCGTTATAACATTCTATGGCTTTATCGAAATTGCCCTCTTCACAGAGAAGATCACCTTTATAATTCCACGAATCCAGATTTTCCGGATCAATATTTATTGCTTTATCATAACATTCCATAGCCATATCATATTCTTTTATTTCAGAAAAAACATAACCTTTGCCGTTCAGAGCATAAATATTTCTTTCGTCAATCTCCAGTGCTTTATTATAACATTCTATAGCTCTGTCATAGTCTTCTTTATCCAGATAAACATCACCTTTATTATTCCAGGCAAAAATATTATCTTTTTCAAATTCCAGTACCTTATCATAACACTCTATGGCTTCATCATATCTTTCCAGTTCTGCCAGTGTATCGCCTTTGCTGTTTAAAGCATATATATCATCGGGCTCAATAGCCAGTACTTTATCATAACATTCTATGGCTTTATCATAAACTTCCATCTCACAGAGACAATCTCCGCGGCCATTCCAGGCATCACTGTTTTTATCATCCAGTGCCAGTGCTTTATCATAACATTCTATAGCCTTATCATATTTTTCCTGTTCATAGAGTGTATCACCGAGGCCGGTCCATCCGTCTATATTTTCCGGGTCAAGTTTTATTACTTTATTGTAACATTTGAGTGTTTTATCATATACTTCCTGTTCATATAAAGCAAAGGCTTTCCCGAGCCATGCCTCTACATTTTCACGATCCATTTTTATTGCCGTATCAAAAACCTTTACCGCTTCATCATATTTCTCATCTTCAATCAGTTCTTCCCCTTTTTGAATAAAATCTTCAACTGTTTTTGCCATAATAATTCTCCTTTTATTAATCGTGACGCGTGACGCGTGACGCGTGACGCGAGGATTCAAATTTCGACCGGCTCTGTAAGGATTGGAGCATTTACCGGCAATGGTATCTGAAAATCAGTATTTACTGAAATAATTGCAGAAACTATGCCCTTTCTGTCAGATCAACGCCAAATCTTTCGAGCATTTTCTCTATCACAAATTCTCTGTTATAAACATTCATTTTTCCGTCCTGTTCCTGCCATACAGAATGGCCTGAATGGCCCTGCCAGGGATGCCTGTAATATTTATTTCTCTGTTCAGGATCGGGAAGAGGATCGGAAAAACAATAGCCATGTTTTACAACCTGTTCAAACCAGTATGCCCCTACATCTCCGTCATCATCATAATTACCGAAAAAACATCTTTCTCTATCTGTAATAAATTTTGCCGCTTTAATATTGATCATACAGCACCACTCATTTATCCTGCAGGCTCTTTTATGACCGGAAGACTCTGTAATCGTAAGAGGCCAGTCTTTTGACGGATATATACCTTTCATGATCTTCTCAGGATTGCAGGCTGAAGAGCCTTTGCCGAAATCACATCGCCAGCACTGTCCCAGTTCTCCTATTATAGCACATTTATCGGTTATTTTATCCAGATAAAGGCCGATAATATCATCATAAAATTCTATATCGTCATGAACGATGAACAGATAGGGTTTATCTGTGCTGTTAATGGCCCACTGATAGCGAATATCTTCCTCTATGTGAAAAAGTTTTTCCTTTCTGAAAAGATCCAGAAATTTATGATTCAAAAACTTTTTCACAGATAAATAGGAAGGTCTGTAATTATTTACAAAAGCACGGTACCACCTGACAGGACTTTTATTTACTCTGACCCTTATCTGCCAGCCGGAAAAATATTTTTTCACTCTGTCATTCAGGTAAATCGCCTGTAAATCATCACTGCTGCAGTCATCGTTTATATATAATGTGTCAATATGATGGCCAGAGTTTTCATGTAAACACATGAGGGTATATAAAAGGGATTCAGATTTTTTATATGATTGTACCGATAGATCTATTTTCTGTTTCATTGAAGTAAATTATGAAGAGAAAAATAAACTTTGTCAACTGTTTTGCCTGCCATAAAACCAAATATTTACCGGCTTCAATCTGTCCAAAGACATATATCCAGGATAATCTTTCATTATTTAAATCTTCCCCAGGCTCTTCCTTACAGCATCTTCAGGATCACTGTAGAAATTAATCTGGAATTTGGAGAAAAGCTCTGCCGGCACTGTGCTTATATCCCCCGCATTACTGGCAGGCATGATTATCCTTTTTGCCCCTCCGTCAAAACATACCTGAAGAGTATCTGCAAGATTTGAGACTTTATTTATAGTCCCGCCTATGGTCATAGTTCCCAGTATTGCCATAGACTCCTGAACAGGCATACTTAAAGAACCGGAACATAGTGCTATAAATGCAGTAAGTGTCAGATCTTCACTCATTCCTGCCCCCTGTAAATCCCGGACGTTCAGATGATAATCCATTTCCTTTGTACCTATCTGTCCGCTGATTTTCTTTGCACTGGCTTTAAAATACTGAAAAGCTATATTGATACTCTCTTTTGCAGAAGAACTTGAACCAAGGCCGGATTTCTCATATTTCCCACTGCCTTTTATAGCCTGAAGTTCCATTTTAAATACACCAATTCTTCCGGTATCACCTGTAGCGACAGTATAAATATGACCCGGTTTCCCCATACCTTCAGGTATTAACTTCCCTCCTCCCATTTCAGGCACAGATACAAAATGCTCTTCCTGTGTGTCATTATCTATATATGAGAAATTTACATCATAAAATTCCATTCCTCCTATCTTCTTTAACTGTTCTTTTACTCTTCTTCTTCCTGTAAGAGCATATCGAAGCACCTCTGCTGCATCTTCTTTAGTATGTTCTCCATTCGGATAGAGTAATTTCATAAGTCCCGAGAAAGTCTTTTTCACACCTATAGTATCTCTCTGGTTCAGGTTATTTCCAATTCTGAAATATTTGTATATTACATCGGTAAAACTCCTCTTTCTCATCTCTCTGAAGAATTCTGCAGCATAATCTACGATAAATCCATAGCTGTCAGTAAAGAATTCAGGCCTCATCTTCGGAATTTCCCATCCCGGAATATAATGGTGCATCCTGTCAAAAAAGGCGGTATCGGAGTTCATACCTTCAGGGAACGGATCAAAGAGATGGGAAACTTTAAGAAGAACATCCACGCTCTGATTGATATTTCCAACAAATACCATAGAGGCATTGGCATTTTTTTCCTCTTTACCCCTGGCAAAAGAGCCTGATGCCATGAAATCTTTCATTATCTGTATTCCGTCTTTATCTTTAAACTTTATGCCTGCCACTTCATCAAAGGCAACTACATCCCAGAGGCCCACAAGCCCTACAGACCTTGTGGACATATTATAGAAGAGGTTTGCCACAGTGGTCTGGCCGCCGGAGACAAGAATGGAATTGGGAGAAAGTTCTTTATATACATGGGATTTACCTGTACCTCTCGGACCGAGTTCACAGACATTATAGTTATTTTCCACCATAGGTATCAGTCTTGCCAGGAGATGCCATTTTACATCTTTAGAAAATCTGTCAGGTTCCATGCCGGTAGAACGGATAAGAACATCAATCCATTCATTTTTAGTGAACTCCTTTCTTCCCTGGAATATTTCTTCTATATCCATATTCGGCATCTGTATGGGTTTAAGGCTTACTATTTTAAAGGGACTTCCTTTTCCGTATTCACACACCTCATATTCCATCTGTAATATGCACCATATACCGCCACAGAGAAGTTTTTCAAATTGTTTTACATATGATGGCTCGACAATTACATTTTTTATTCCCAGGTTTGAAAAGGTTGCCTCATATACATCCTTATTTTCATTGAGTTTAACACTTACATTATCTATTACGGTATATCTGCCCGTTTCCCTCACTTTGGATTTAATCTTTTCCGCTTCATCAGGTCTTACATAGTTTTTGGAAAGTATGTTTTTAACCCTTTCCATACCTTCTTTTATAAGGTCTTCATCCGAAGTGGCACAGTACATTCCAAGGAGATATTCCAGAACATATATAGGAACATTCTGCCCTTCTTTAATGAGTTTTGTAAGATCCTTTCTTACCACCCTGCCGGGGAATATTTTGTTGAGTTTTTCATCTAAAGTCATTTTGAAAGCCTTTCTTTTGTCTGAACCGGGATTTATATGAGAATCGTGACGCGTAACGCGTAACGCGTGACGGGAGGAACAGATTCTCATTCTTCGTTGTGACCGAACCGGTCATAGCTGTTTTCAGGATTATAAGATTACCGGGATTTTTAAAACTGATATAAAATCCTGTTAATCCATAAATCCTGAAAATCCCTGTCAAAAATCATCAAAATCCATACTTATGGCAATATTTATCTGATATTGTATGGGCTGACATATCTCTAACCCTGTATCACTGTCTATTATCTTTAAATAGTAATCTTTTTCTTTATCATATTTCCCCGGCTTTAAAGTCATATTAACCTTCAGTTCCCTGTCAGGTGCATTATCTGAAGTTTTATCTGCTATAAGAAGTTTTTCCTGTGAAACCATTTCTTCTTTATCCCACAGGGCTACCTTCAGTTTAGCAGGTTTAAGTTTTCCAGCTACCGGCTCAATCTGGAAGAATTTCAGAGTGAAACTATTATTGGTTATCTTCCTGGCAAGATATATATGATCTACTTTAACAGGTCTGTTAATATCTTTCTCTGTAGCTTTATCTTTTCTTACATGCTGATATTTTATAAGAGGAATTACTATCTCCTGAAGAGAAGCTCCGCCATGGACATAATTCGCTCCTCCGCCCTGCATTTTAAACCTTATATCACCATTGGGAACAACTGCTTTTATACCTTTATTCTTTAATATATAATCCATACTTATACTTACTGTTCCATCCATATTTACATCATCTGATACAAGGAGAAATCTTCTGTTCTTTGTTATAGAAGGAAGATTTTCTATCTTTAGCTTATCGCTTTCTTCCAGTGGTTCTCTGCAGTAGAGAAAACCATGGTCAGAAGTAATATAAATGTTTGTTCCATAACTGTTTGCAATCTTCTTTACTGCAGAGAAGATTTCGTATATGGCATAATGAACAGCATTGAAGGTTTTACTTTCACTTTTCGGGTCATCTCCTGTGACATCGATTGTATTATGATAGAGGTATATTACTCTGTACTGTTTAAGAAGTTCCCTTCCTTCGTCTTTCGATAAATCTGTAAGGTCTTTTAAATTCATGGCTATAGACTCACTGTGCCGGTTTTTTAATATAAGGTCTCTTGCTACCATGCCGGCAGAGTCTTTTCCATCTACAATGACTCTCCCTTTTTCATCTATTTCAATCTCTTCATGAGGTAATAAAGATGCCATACCCAGTTTTGTATAGGAAGGAATAGTGCTCTGAAGAGCAGTAATCTCTGTGGAACCTCTTGTTTCTCTATCAAGAAACTCTTTAAGTTCTTCTCCTGCTTCATATCTAAGGCCGTCCGATATTATAATAAAGATTTTATCTTTTGTTTGCCTGTCAATTACAGGTTTGACTGTATCCCTGTAAAAATCCTTCTGATTATCTATTTTAAAAACAGGCCAACGTTCAAGTAAATTATCCTTTATTGCTTTAAGCCATACGGAAGAAAGATTTGATAAAAACCAGTTCTTATAGAGATTTTCTATTACAGGCTGGAGCTTTTTTAATATATCTCCAGAAACCCTGTCATAAGCATAATAAAACTTCCTGTAATCCCTGTCGAACTGATAATAGTCCTTTACATAGAGACTGAATAATTTTTCCGGGGAACCTTCAGGAAATCCTTCCAGAAATCTCCTTTTAAAAGAGCACATACTTATGGCACATTCCAGGGCTTCATATACATCTTTATAAACTTCATACCAGTGTTTACTCTTACGAATAAAGATATATTCAAGATACCTGTCATATTCATCCAGTTCTGAAAGAAGGGCATTGGTGATATAAATAATGAGGGCCCTGTCGAAAATCTCGAAGGCCTCTGCCTCTATATATTCATCGGGATGCCAGTTCTTAATATGATCTTTTAAATTGAGTTCTTCGGATATATTCTTTGCAATCTTTTCATATCTTTCTTTATCTGCACTGTGGTTTAACCACTGATCTATAAATATCTGGCAGCTATTCTTTATTCCCCCGCCATAGGAGTCCCAGGAAGAAAGAAGTGATATTTTAGATGTGGCCTTTATGGCAGTTAATATAATCGTAAGGAGAAGGCCTTTAATCGAAGGAGAAGGGACAGAATACCCATATTCCTTTTTAGCAAATTCCCAGAAAGATTCTGCTCCCGGATATTTGCATATTTCCTGCCACGATTTATTTTCTTCTTCTGATAAGTTCTGCATAAATAAAGACCTTGCTACAGAACTGAAAGAAGGTGTCTTTAATCTGCAGCAGACACTTATCATACCGAGAGCAAAATCCCTTTCGCTCCAGGATGGAGAAGACATTTCTCTCAAACTTTCCAGTCTTTCTTTACTATCGAAGAATTTGATATTCTTCTTTATAAAGGGTTTTAGCGAGAAACCTTCCAGGCGAAAATCATTCATAATAAGAGAGGTTTTGTCTGCAGAGAATTCACTGCTGTAGAGTTCTATATCCAGTAGCCAGTTATCTTCATTTTCAGGTTTTCTGAAAGGTCCATAGATAAGATAATTACTTTCTTTATCTTCTTCTTCAAGGAGAAGTTTTGTGGCAAAGTAATTGTTATTTAATTTATGTATTTTCACTGATTCCAGTTCCAGATTATCTATATAATCTTTAAATCCTTCTTCTTCATCGTACCAGAATACTATATGGCGGACTGCTCCGCCTGATAATGGTTCAAGAAATTTCTTCTGCAATGCTTTTTTGATTTCTTCTGTGTTCATAATAAATTCTCCATTGTTTCAAATCTTTATTAAATAATGCCAACTTGGTGCCGACTTGGTGCCAACTTGGTGCCAACATGGTGCCGACATAGTCCCAACTTGGTCCCAACTTGGTCCCAAGTCTGTACCAAGTCTGTACCAAGTTTTACCATTAATAGTTGTTTTTTCACAATTTCATTTTCTCTTATTGTCTGAACCGGGATTTTCAGGATTTAAGGATTAATGGGATTTATAAAACCAGATAACAGCCATTAACCTTAATTCCTTTTATCCATTTCTGACACTCTTTGATTTCTTCTTTATTAATCTCTTGAATTCCAGACTCTTTGCTCCGAAGTTAATTAATAGGCCCGTTTCTAATTTGAATGCTTCCAGATAGTTAAGTCCCTGAGCAAGATGAACATCTTCCAGTTTTATAATGGCTTTTATTTCTACAAGAACTCTGTCTTCCACGAAAAAATCTACCCTTCTTGTACCGACTTCAATTCCTTCATAATAAACAGGCATTTCCTGTTCTCTAACAAAGCTCAATCCCTGTTTTTCCATTTCTATTGCAAGACACCTCTGATATATAACTTCCTGAAATCCATTTCCCATTGTATTATGTACCTTCATAGCACATCCAATAATTTTATGCGTCAGCTCATCTTTTATTTCTTCTTTCATAAAAGGTTTTCCTCTCTCCTCTTATCCATCTCATCTACAAAGGTTAACAAAATCCCATTAATCCCTTAATCCTGAAAATCCCGGTTCAGACAATTAATCCTGAAAATCCCGGTTCAGACCTTACCCACAAGCCCCTTGAATTTCTCATAATTCACCTTCACTCCGTCATCCAGGTCAAGGTCTATAAGATCATCTGCCTTCTGCCTGAGAAGTTCATCATATTTTCTGAGTTCATCCTTATGTTTTCCATATTCAGACAGTTTCTTCTCAATCTGCCTTTTCTCTGTTTTATCCTTTACCTGAGGGAGTCTTTCTATAAGACCTTTTTCCATAATCTCAATCTTTCCCTGTAGTTCATGGAGGTAATCAACCCTCATTTTTCCCAGGATGTATTTATCATATCTGTGAAGATAGATTAAGGCATTGAAGGCTTTTTCTTTGCCTGAGGTAAAAAGCCAGTAGATTGGAGTGTTTTTATAGACTTTTAAATGATCTTTATAGAAGTCATTTAAGAAATATTTCCTTATCCTTTCAGTAGAGGTTTCATTCCCTGTCTTACCCAGAGCCTGAGCAATAAACTCCATATTCTCAGTAAGGGATTCTTCCCCGAAGGTGATTTTAAGGAATTTTATAAACCTTGCAACTATGTCGTCATGGAAATATTCTTCGGAAAGGATGGGGATTATGCCGTCATCATCTGCCGGATAGGTTTTATATTTTGATGGGTCGAAGGTGCCCCCTGCGTAGATGAGGCCGGGGGAGTCAGGGGAATATCGGCCCATCATACAGCCAACTGCATAGGAAAGGAAGGATTTTATGTCTCTTTCGAGAGATGCTTTTCTGATTGTTATGTCTTTGTTTTCCACTTCGGGAGTGAGTTCATCTGATAGATCGTAGATTTCTATAAAGAGGCGGTTAAGGTGTTCTTCGTTTGATTTGAGTTGTTTGAACTGAGATTCTGTATGGGCTTTCCAGGAGTTAAAGGCATTTTGTATCCTGCCGTCTGTCCTGTGCTGAAGGAAAGGGTGAAGCTGGAAGTCCCACGAAGTTTCGAAGGAGTCCCAGTCGCGCCGGGAGATGAGGATATTTTCTTCGGCGAGGGTGTCTATGAGGGTTTTAATGGAAGGATCTGAGGGGAAGATTATGGGGAGGTTTCTCACATCTCTAACCTGTAAACTAACCGTTGGATTAAACATTTTTAAAAGTTTTACTACAATATTAGAATTTAAGTACGCTAGAAAATAATTAAAATATTTATTATCTTTTAAAAATACTGAAGATCCTTTTACATCAAAAGTTGAATTTTCAGTTAAAATCCTAAAACAGCTTAAATTAGTTGTTGTTGCAGTCCAAGTAATTCCTTTTTTATACCAAAGATATTCTGGAATAATTCTACAAATTTTATCTTTTCTATAATGTTCTCTACTTTCTAATGACCAGTCAATAATTATATCAATATTTCCGTACCATTTTCGATACTCACCACCTTTTGCATAAAACAACCATTTATTATTAATTCCTACATTATTATTTTCAACTTCCCAAAAATACCTCAAAAATTTATTATTATCACCTGTTTTATTTTGCCCATCCGATATTGTATAATCATAAAATAAATTATCTTTGAATATTTTCTTCAACTTATCACTTATCCAATAAACAATTGGTGTGCCAGGAATATTAAAGAAATTTTCTTGTATAATATGATAAAATCTATATTTACCATTTAAAAACTCATATTCTTTCTTTTCTGAATTATTAAAATCTACAAGTCTAACAAATACAGGTCTATAATTGTTCATAATGTTATTTCTAATAATAAAACTCGTACTTTGAACAACTTCTCCTCCAATTTCCTCAAAAGCCCTTGCTCCAAGATGGAGCATTGAAGAAAAAGACTTTAACTTTAATAACTTCTCTCTCAAATTTTGGTAGACAGCTAAAAACATCCATGAATGTTGGGTAATCATACCTGTAAACTTGGCTTTATCTGTGAATTTTATACATCTCTCAATAAAACAGGCAAATAAATCACTTTTTGAATCTGAAAAACTTTTCTTTAAATACTCTGTCAACTTACTACCCATACCTCTATTCCCCATATAAGGCGGATTGGTTACAACCACATCATACTTCCCGGCCATTATCCCGGCCTGTTTCACAATCGCCCTTACCCTCTCAACCAGATGATGGGAAAACATATCACATTCCTTTTCAAATCTCTCCAGTTCCTTTTCTACCTCTCCCCTGTCAAAATCCATGACCTCAATCAGCGACCCGAATTCCTTGCCGTCAACAAACTGTTCGCATAATCCCATCAATAACGGATAACCACGTAAGGGCGAGGAAACCTCGCCCCTGCAATCGAAATCCTGGATTGAACACAAATTCAGTAAGGGCGAGGTTACCTCGCCCCTATCCCGAAAAACCCTTCTGTTATAACTCCTTGCCTTCATCATAACGGCAAATGCCGCTAACTGTGCTGCTCTGTCATCTATATCAAGGCCGTATAAATTCTTCGTCAGAATCAATCCCGGTATTTCCCTTTCCTCATATCCGGCACTCCGATAAATCTCATACATAACCTCAAAGGCATAAACGAGAATATGGCCAGAACCCATACAGGGATCTAATATCTTTATATCTTCCGGCTTTAAGGGCGAGGTTACCTCGCCCCTCCCTTTTATAATCTCATCTAACTGCTTCTGAACTTCCGGCTCCTGCTCTGCCGGCTCAATATAATATTTCCACTTATCCTGTAATTCCTTATCCGGATGGGCCTCAAGCCACAATCTTCCTGCAGAATTCTCAACCATATATTTTACAATCCATGCCGGAGTAAATAACTGTGTGGCAGCAGGTATATTCTCTTTTGAAATCTTTATGTTTTTCTTTAAATCGGAGAAAACTTCATCCTTCTTCTCAGAAATATAAAACTGATAAAGCCAGCCTATAATCTCAACTTCTTTAAAATCCTCTTCCGGCACTTCTTCAACAAGCCTCTTTATGACAGAATCGGAAAAAAGCAGATTATCAGGCAAAAGCAGTTCTGTATAATCCTCTATCTTCTCAAAAAGGAAAGGAAGGATTTTACTGAGTTCGTTACACTGGGTAATGAGTAGATATTTATATAAAGTTTCTCTTTCATTATTATCCTGCAGTTCATAAATCTTATCTTTATCCAGAGGAAGATCTACTGTAAGGGCAGAGGTCATTATATCAGGCTCTGTCTTTCCCGGCACAACTGAAGAAAGGACTCTTACTCCCGAAGGAAGATAATCCTGAACTTCCATAAAGCGGAGTGCAATAAAACGGTTAAACCAGGTATATGCAGATTCTTCCATGACCTGTTCATAGCCCTTTTCCTCAACCCTTCTTACAAGGTCTTCCCTCTGTTTCTTTATCTTTATACTGTGAACCATATCTCCTATGACAATACCGTCATCGGATTCACCCGTCACAGGTTCTATCTTTTCTGATGTTATGCCGTAATATTCTGCTTTTTTAGCCATGTGATAGAGGAGATTTTTTCTTGCTTCTACGGAGAAATTCTTTATAGCTGTTTTGTTCATGATTAACTTCCTTTCTTTTGTCTGAACCGGGATTTGCAGGATTTAGAGATTAATGGGATTTTTATAAAATTCTACTAAAGAACATTGAGGCTTTCTTCTATAAATAATGACTTTACCAATTTATCTGACGTTAAAAAAACACATGGTTTATTTTTCAATATCAATGCAGAAGCCAGTTGTAAAGAATCCAGAGTTCGCAGACCTTTATTTCCATATTTCATTAACAGCTCAGACGCACTCTCTATAATTTTAGAATCCAGATTTATCCATTGAAAATTGGCATAATCATCGTGAAAACATTTAATAACTTCAACGGCAATATCCTGTTTTATATTACCTTCTCTGACCTTTTTCCATATGGCAGAGCGAAATTCCAGAATTGCAATTTCACATAAATATATTTCATCAATATTTACAATACCATTAAGGATTTTATCGGAATCAATTTCATTATGATACAATTTTAAAAGAGAGGAAGTATCGACAAATGCTTTCATATCGATGTCCTTCGTTCTTCTATAAGAGCATCACAGAGAGAGCCTTTATAGTCTTTTAAAAGTTCTCTGCTCTTATTAAAAGAGAAACTTTTTATATCGAGTTTTTTAGAAGGATATGAATCAACTTCATCCAAAAAAGTCACTATGACTTTAAGAGGTTTTTTTATATCCATATCCCCACTCAGAATAAGCTTCCCATTTTCATAAATACCTTCAACTGATAACATTTTTTCACCTCTATCATAGATTGCGTCTATTATTTTATAGATTTTAACAACCTGCCTTTTCAGGAAGTATGAATTCCTGAAAAATCGATTTTCTTAAAATATTATAACATACCAATTTAAGTGCAACAATATAATTAATCCTGCATACAATCATTAACCCAATCCTGTTCATCCATTAATCCCGAAAACTGCCATGACCGTTTCGGTCACAACGAAGTATGAGAATCTGTTCCTCCCGTCACGCGTTACGCGTTACGCGTCACGATTCTCATATAAATCCCGGTTCAGACACCTAAATAAACTTTATAACCTCATTATTATCAATTATTTTCTTCAGTTTATCCTTTAAATGCTTCAGGTAACTGTTCAGATCCTCTTCAGTTTTAACAGGAGAAGTCCAGTCTGACACTTCATTTAACTTCACATATCTCGTCTTCTGAGTTTGAATTCCTTTCTCTTCTTTTTTCTTCTTCACTTCAGCTTCAATCTGCTGCAGTGAAGTATGTTTTTCATTATCAATCTGCACGGTAAGAGCTTCCAGTTTCGTGCAGTCATCAAGTTTATCAATATCCTTCAATATTCTCTCATAGTAAGAAAGGATGCTCCTCTGAAAGTCGGCGGAAATTATGTCTTTATGCTTTTCAAACTCATTCTTAATATCAGACAGGATATGTTCAATTTTCTTATTAACCTTTGTTCTGTAACTGTTCAGAACAATCTTATGCCTTTCTTCAATCTTACCTGCCAGAAGGGGAAGTTCCTTTATTTTCTTATAAGGCTCTTCCATATGGAATATATCATCCATCTGTTTTAACTCTGCTTTACCTTCATCGGACAGATAATATTTATCATGGTGAAACCTTTTATAATCTGCCAGAGATTTATCAAATATTTTGATCTGAGATTTAAAGAAATGCCTCACTGGTTCTATATCATCTGTTATATCCAGAAGATTTTCTTTATCTTTGATTAATTTCTTAAAAAACTGCTGTTCATCATTTATATTTTTAATATTATCCAGAACACCGATACCTTCATCTACCAGAGCTTTTCCGGGATAGAATTCTCCGCCATGATATGAAGCTCTGTATTCTTTTAGCTCCTGATAGAAATTATTCAATATATCTTTCACTTTTTTAGCCAGACTGTCTGCATCATCAGGGAGATTTGCAGAGCCGAAAGCCTCCATCATTATCTTCTTTGTCTGCATTATATCTTCTATGGGAACTACAGGTTTTGGATCTATTAAAATCTTCTCTCCATAATCCTTTTTAGTAAGATAATCAGGAATTTCTTTCTTATCAGTTACATCCTCATGGTTATACTTGATCTTTAATATGCCCCTTGCAAACAGGGAAGCTATAAGACCGGCTATATCAATATCAGACCATCCGTAAGGCTTTTTCATATATTTATCTTTAATAATCTTCACGGTGGTTTTTAATGATCTTTTATGCTGATTTTCAACAAAGGTCTTTATCTCTTCTTCGGCAAGTTTATTTCCCTGGCATTCTTCTAAATTGAAAAGCTCCATATCATTTGCATTTAATATATTCATCAGATCAACTGCAGAGTGAAAATGATTGCTTATATATCCCACTTTTGAATAAATGTTTTCAACCATTTTAGAGAAGGAATTATTTATAATATCTTTTGCATTACTGCCCTTTATATCCACCGCATCTCCACATAAATAGACTCTGCTGCCGGAAAGCGCATTTTCTATAAGAAGCTTTATTCTCTCTTTTATCTTATGTATTTCTGCCTTTTTCCCGTTTATGATTTTCTGGACAGTTTCACTGCTTTTAAGAGAACCGCTGGTGCGGATAAACTGCTCTATCTGAAGCATTTTCTTTATCTCCTCAAGGAATTCATCGTCTTCAGGAAGTTTCAGTAAGAGAGAATCAGTAGAATTCATGATCACATTAAATTTACCAGAAGAATAATTATCATTCCAGGGAGTTACAATCTTAAGACTGAGTTCATGTCCCTGGCTTCCTTTTAAAAAATCATCTATCTGAGAATTGAAAGAATAGTTGTTATAATCACTATATTTATACTTTTTATCCTTATATATATCATCGAAAATGATATTTCCCGCATATTCAATGACATTCTGTCCCTCTATTTCAGTGTTCCTGATTTTCCTTTCTATCTCCTGTTCCTCATCTGTAAGAAACTCATATTCATCGCCATTTTTACTTACAAGAGTCTGGGAAACCAGTCTTTCAAGAGATTCTCTTATACTTTCCCTTAAAGCCCTTTTATCTTCATCTATATGAGCTATGCATAAAGTGGTAAGATTTTCTACATTTGGTCTCATCTCTTTTATGTATTTAATCATAAAAAGGATTTTAAGAAGTTCAATATCTTCAGGTTTCAGAGTTCTGTTCTCTGATGCCTGGTTAATGGTTCTTTTTATGCCGGAATGGAGGAAGGTTTCTATGGATCTGTAGAAAATAGAAAAGGGAGCAAGTTTTCCTGTTTCATCATTACCTGTAGCTTTAGCCGCTTCCTGAAAGGCACTGAGCATTGAGCGCTCACCTTCGGAAAGATGTGCTCCTGTAGCTCCTATTCTCCTTATCTGTTCAAAGACTTTCTGCACCAGATTGAACTGATAGGGAATAAAAGGATAAACTTCAGAAAATTCTTCTGAAGAGGCATAAGACTTCATTTCTGCAGTGCCGGAGGAAAAGATTATCAGATTTCTGAGTGTTGCTTTCTTCTCATCATAATAAAGAGATAAATAATCTTTTACAGACCCTTTCTTTTCAAGAATACGTTTCTTTATTACTTCATCTGTATTATCACTGGAAAGGTTTAACTGGGTAGAAAAACGGCCTTTAATCTTTGAGAAATCCCTGCCTTTGAGTTTTGTAATGGAATCAATGGCTTCCTGTGAAGTTACAACTATCCAGGCTTTACCGTTAAGCATTCTTCCAAGGTCTTCTGTTATAGTCTGAAGATTGAGCATAAGATCGGTATTATCGCCTATATACTGGCCTATTTCGTCTACAAGGAATATGACCCTGTGGTCTCCTCTTGAATTACAGTAATCCATAAGGATTTTAGCGAATTTCTCTATACTCAGGGTATAATTTTTCTCACCTGTATCAAACCATTTTGCGGCAGCTTCTTCTGACATAGAAGTAGATTTTGTGAGAGCTTTTATTATATTTTCACTTTCAAAATAAAAGGAGCCTCTGTTTTCCACCCAGTCCTGGCCGGTAATCTCTTTATATTTATCTTTAAATAAAGAATATTCTCCTCTTTTATCAAGCTGTCTTTCAAGGCCTGCAAGCCAGGGAATTTCCCCGCAGTAACCCTGCATATCATCCATAACCTTCATAAAAACCTTTACTATGCCTTCCTTATCTGCTTTATTAAGGGCATCACTTTTTGAGTCTATATTAAAAAGTATTACATCTGTTGTTCCTTTTGTGATTATCCTTTTTATATCTGAAAGAAGCATTTCATCCTGAAACTTATCCTGGAAGAAGTCAAGGGAGGTTTTACCGTCTACTTTCTTATTGGCCAGAAGGTAAGAAAGGATTTTGATGAAATGAGATTTACCGCTTCCAAAGAACCCCGATACCCACACACCTATTTTATCTGTCTTATAATCCAGGGATTTTATATAGGAAGAGAAAAAGTCATGGAAGTGTTTATCCATTTCCTTTGTTACTACATATTCATCAAGTTCCTGATAGACATTGTCATAGTCATCCTGTTCCACCTTGATGACACCGTTTATGTTTCTGTATATGTTCTTTTGAAAAAGCTCTTCGATTTTCATCTCTCTTATCTCTCCTATTCTATCAATTTAAATGCTCTGTAGTAATTATCATCTCTGAATTTACCGAATAACTGCAGTTCTATCTGGTTGTATTTCCCCGGGAAAAACATAATTACAGGAATCCTGTCCAATACGGAATGAAGGTTATTCAATATGGTATGAGAACGGACCAGAGGCCAGACTTTCCCTATACCTGTAAGGAAAATAAGATTATGCCCTTCTATCTTATTCTTAATGATTTTTATGAAATTTTCCGGCTTTAAGACAGGATGTAATGCTTTATTTAATTCTTTATCTCCTTTAGCCTTTTCCATTGGGATTACCTTATCAAATATCTTCTTACCCTTCAGTATTTCCAGCATAACTTTATAGAGATCTATTTCTACAGGCTTTATATCCGAGTCAGATAGATGTTTGAAGATATATTTAACATAATCCCTTATGAATAATTCATCTTCAGGTGGATAGTCGAAAATATAAAACCCCAGTTCATTACCGAGGCCTCTGTTTTCCATGAATTCTTTTGTTTTAATCTTCGGAAGGAGCTTCTCTAAATTTTCTTTTGTTTTCATTTTCTCTCCTTTTCAGCATTTTAACAATTCAGTTACTTTAGATGACATGCTGACCGCTAAAAATTCCCTTCTATACAGACCAGAAACTGTCTCTCTCCTTTATCAAGCAGGTGGGCTCTCAGGTCAGGATGGAGTATTTTTCTCTGCAGACTTTTGTCTCTTTTGAGTATTTCTGTTTCAGATAAGATCTTCTTTATTACAGACTTTAGCTTCTTAACAGTGCTTTCCTGCCAGGCTGCTACTTTCTCATCTTCTTCTGCTTTTCTCTGAAAGAAGAGAGAAAAATCCATATCTTCAAGGCCCTGTCCAGGAAGAAGTTTTTCTTTAACTACCTCTTCCATGAATTCATAAAACAGGCGACTGGTTTTATATATGGTCCAGAGAGTGATGATTTTACCTGTTTCACTCATACCATGGACAAGCATGTTTAAGAGATATTCATCCAGAAGAGAAAGTCTTTTCTTTAATGATGCAATTCTCTGGTAAATCCTGTTTTTAGTATCATATTGAAATATGTTCTCACCATATATCTTTTCCCTTATCTTATCTTCAGCCAGTCCCTCAAGAATAAGAGCGGCTGTTTCTCTCATTTCAAAATATAATAAAGGATCTCCTGTGAGAGAAGCCGAGTATTCTAAAGTTATTGGGTTCATGGTTTACTCCTGTTTTATGATAAAGATTTATTACATATTCTATATGTACAAATATATTCCTATAAATTTAATATTTAATCGTCAACTAACTGCTCTATCAAGTAAGGGGTTGTCAGGAAATAACCCAATCATATTTACGTCTATATCGTGACGCGTTACGCGTCACGCGTGACGCGAGGATGATAACCGTTCTAACAATTTGCCAGGGTTATTTTCTTACAGTCCCTAAATACAAAATACAAATAAGTTCCATTATTTATGTTACCTGACATAGAATACAGGTTTTAAAAGAAGGAATTATATTTAACTTTATAGAATGTTTATGAATATTTTTATGTGTTAAAGGACATTATAGAAATGATCTGTTTTAAATGCGGAGAAGACAACAGGCCAGGTACAAGAATGTGTGTTATCTGTAACGCAAAATTGATATGCCCCCCTGTAAGTGATGACGATACAGGGATTGACATAAAAGAATTTGGATCAAAAGGTGATCCATTCGCTATAAAATCAAAAAAATTTGATTTCTCCTATAACTACAAAACAGGGAATTTCATGAAACTTATAGACGTAGTTGAAGGTATTCTGGAAGGGAATAAACAGGAAGATGATTTAAGAGATTGCCTGTCTGTTATAGAAAAAGGTGCAGACAGTTATCTTTACAAATCCCTTCCAAGGATAAGAAAAAAGATAGAAGCGCCTGCTGCTGGAAATTACCGTCATATTTTAGAAAAAGCAGCCAATCTTACGGAAATGGGGTTTCATAAATTCCTGGAAACAGTAGAAGTAATAGAAAATTTTTTCCACGATAAAAAAAGTTATCACCTTGAAAAAGGCCTTGATATATGTCACAAAGCAAACAATCTTGTAAGTTACGGATGTGTTCTGGCTGAAAAATTTGAACATGGCGAAGACATTACGGAAATAAACAAAGAAATAGATGAATATTTAAAGAAAGAACATATTTCTTTATAACCGGGGCTATTAGAACTTAACGCCCTGCGGGCGAGTTGTTTAAAGTTTATGGTTGATAGTTGAAATCAACCATAAACTCTCAAGTCTCAACTCTCAACCATATAATAGTTTAACCGGAATGAAAATTCCTATACATTTAAATTATTAAGGAGGTTTAACAATGTTAAAAAAATGTCTATTTCTGTCTTTTTTATTCTTACTTTCTTTTACATGCTGTTTTGCCCAGTCAGAACCTGATTTAAAGCTATATGATCAGGCAATTGAACTGGAAGGGACAGATCTTAACGGAGCTATAGCAAAATACAATGAATTAATAAAAATCAAACCTGATTTTATCGAAGCCTATATAGCACTCGGACGTTCTTACAGAAAGGCAAAGGATTACGATAATGCCATAAAAATATATAACCAGTTATTAAAAATAAAAAGTGATTTTCCCCTGACCTATGAAGAACTGGGCTGGATTTATCTGGATAAAAATCAGACGGCTAAATCTCTGGAATATTTTCAAAAAGCATGGACTCTTGCACCGGATGACGGTTATACAGAAGCCTGTCTTGGTCTGATTTATATTGAAAAAAGATTTTATAATATTGGCATAAGCCACTGTAAAAGGGCCCTCTTAATTGATAGAGACTGTGTCCCTGCCTATAACAATCTTTCAAGAGCATATTACAGGCTGGATAAAATTGATGACGCAATAACATATGCACAGAAAGCAATCTCCCTGGACCCTGATTATGCATGGGCCTATAGCAATCTGGGAACATGTTATTACAGTAAAAAAGAATATGATAAAGCCATTAAAGAATTGAGCACAGCCCTTAAGATCTGTTTTGACGGAAAAGATACTTCTCACATCAATGTCTTCAGAATATACAACAATCTCGGCCTTACCTATTTCGGCCAGGGACAGCTTGATATGGCTTTTCTCCATTTACAGAAATCCATAGAAGTAGACCCCAATAATCCTGCTGCATACAACAATGTGGCCTGGTTTTATGCCCAGAATGAGCTTAATCTGGATGAAGGATTGAAGCTGGTCCGGAAAGCTATAGATATGGAACCTGATAATGCTGTTTATTTAGACACACTCGCAGAATTATATTACAGGAAAAAAGATTACCCCGGAGCCATAGAAACTATAGAAAAAGCAATAGAGCTTGATCCGAAATCGGAAGTTTACAGAGAGCAGAAGAAAAGATTCGAAGAGAGAAAGTAGTCAATAGTGAGTCGTGAGTAGAAGCTTACTCTTACTCACGACTCACGATTCACGAACTTATGCAGGCTCCAGTTCTACATTGCAGTTGGGACATTTAACAGAAGTCAATCCTCTTACTACAATGGTATTACAGCAATTTTTACAGAGTATCTTTTCACAGAGCGGACATTTTCCAAATCTCATTACGTCCAGCTTCTGCCCTTTGTATTCTACAGAAGAAGCCTTTCTTGAAATAATACCGCCGCAGTTGGTACACCTTAATTTATCGCCTTTAAGGAAAGAAGACAGAGAAGGACCTTTTACCTTTGAGAGTTTTTCTATCTGATCCGAGAAAAAAGTCGAAAATCTCTGGAGTAAACTCTCACTGGGTATAAAGGACGGCCCGCCTTCCATTTTAAATTTCCTTTTGAGTCGGGTTAATACTTTTGAAGCAGCAGTTTTTACAGATTTATCACTGTCTTCTTCCGCCAGTTCAGTAAGCGCATCTATTGAATTTTTAGCTTCAAGCTCACCGAGGAATTCTATTGCCAGTTTCCTCTTATCAGGCTCCGGATCACTGAGGAGCTGGAGAAAATAATCGACTCCGTCTGCACCGAGATGTTTGATTACCTTCTTTATTGTATTACGGCCTTTATCGTTTTCAGATGTATAATCTTCAATTAAAACAGGTATTGTTTTATAGCCGAATTTACAGAGGCTTTCTTCTGCCATAAGAGCCGTTTCCCCGTCTTCTTCTATCAATATCCTCACAAGAAATTCGATTGCCTGAGGGCCTCCTATGTCAACTATAGCTCCTACCAATATCCTGTTTAATTCAGGATCATCTTTATTAATCATATTTCTGAGATTATAAAGAGCATCTTCTGCCTTTAACCTGCCAAGGACAGATGCAATGACTTTTTTTACTTCAGGAGTTTCTTCCTCATCGAAAAGGTCTATAAGAGGATTTACAACTTCTTCATTCTTCATCTTTCCCAGAAATTCCACACTTGCCAGTCTTATTTTCCAGTTTTCGTCTTTCAGACCTTTAAGAAAAGGCTCTGCTCCGAGATGAACTAATTTATCCAGTGCTTCAAGAGCATCTTTACAGATCTCGTCACTTGAATTACCTATAGCTTTAATTAAAATAGATGCAGAATCCTTTGTGCCTATAGTAGTAAGAAACTTTACAGCTCTTTTCCTGTCTTCCAGGTGAGGACTGCCGAGTTCTTTTCCTATTTCCTTTAACATCGGCACAATAGCCATGTCTATTTCTTCAAGAGCAATCATGGCAGTTTTTCTTACTTCTTCATTCAGATCAAGCCTCTGAAGCGTTCTCAGATGGGTAATAGCTCTGAAATCTCCAATTTTCCCGAGAGCCATGGCCACGGCAACCCTTGTATCTTTATTTGTATCGGAAAGAGATTTTATAAGAAACGGCACTGCTCTTTCATTGCCTATTTTACTCATAGTTATTGCTGTAGCTGTCCTTATATCAGGGTTGTAATCCGAAAGCAGTTCTATGAGATGGTCTACAACTTCCGACTCCTTACGGGTTGCCAGAGCTTTTACTGTATTTAATCTTACCGGGTCGTCCTGATGTTTCAAATCAGATAATAATTTTTTAATGTCATTCATAAAAAATATCCTTTGTTGTTATTAAGTATTTGATGAGTTATCATAATATGACACCCATCACAGATGAACATTTATCTGTGATTATCCTTTACCATAAAAGGGTTTTATATGGAATTACAAACTGATGTTAATGATATCATGAATTATACTTTATTATTAAGTACAGGTCAATTTCGATGATAGTGTTTTTCACGACAGAATTGCGTTTAAAAATGACAGGTGATTTTACATACAAGGGAAAAAGAAATTT
>CAYSLJ010000024.1:0-53977 GCA_964431735.1 uncultured Synergistia bacterium
AGCCTGCCAGGCAGAAGCTTTTTATGGGTACCCTTTTACCTGTTACGGTACTTAGGACTGTAACAAAAATAACTCTGGTAAATTGTTGGAACAATCAGTATCCTCGCGTCACGAGTTACGCGTTACGCGTCACGATATAAACTGTAAATATGATGCAGTTATTTCCTGACAACTCCTTAGTGGAGGGAGCAGTCACCATTATGAGGTGAGTCGTAGGGTCGAACCAATGTGTTCGCCCGGTACTGATGAAAATACAAATCACATATTACGAAACCACCTGTGACGCGTAACGCGTTACACGTCACGAATAATAAAAGGCACCCCACATAAAAGGTGCCTTTCAGTTAAAAAATTTATTTCACGACAACAACATCCATAGGTTTACCTTTTGGGAAAGGTAAAGTGCTTCCCATTACCGAATTGCTTGCCAGATTTATCATTGTAATGGTATCTGAACCACTGTTTGCCACGTAGGCCATTTTGCCGTCTCTGGATATGGATATGCCTATCGGGTCTTTTCCCATGGGAAGAGTGCCTATTACAGAATTAGTCATAGTATCTATGACAGAAACAGTTCCTCCGTTACCGCTCCCTTTGTTGGTAACAAGAGCCCTTTTACCGTCAGGAGTAATGGCAACCCTTACAGGAGAAAAATCAGTCTGTATTGTGGCAATAACCTGTTTTGTTCCAGTATCTACAACAGACACATTACCGGAATTCTGGTTTGCCACATAGACTTTTTTCCCGTCAGGCGTTACAGCAACACCGAAAGGATTCTGTCCTACAGTTACATGGTACATAACAGAATTACTTGTAGTATCGATACAGACAATCTCTCCTCCTGTCTGTGTGCCGAGTGTCGCATAAGCTCTTGTGCCGTTTCTGAGTGTTCCTATACCCCAGGGCTGTCCTATACCTCCGTCTTTCATTCTTCCGAGAGGAATATTTTTTAAGAAAGCCATAGAACCGCCGGCACAGTCTATTACAGCCACTGCTGGTTCTCCTGCCGCAAGGGCACAGAAGAGTCTTGCACCGGAATTTCCTACTGCTATGTCATTGACCATATACTGCCCCATGGCAAGCTGGCCAATGACAGCATTGTTTGCATTTGTATTCATAGCAGTTATATTATTTGCACTGTCTGCAATATAAAGTATACCGTTATCACTGACATCCATATAGAGAGGAAGAACACCGGGGTTCCATTCTATAATACTGGAAGGTTTTCTCGATCCTGAATTTACTATGGTAATATTATTTTTCTTGTTCTTTGAAAATTGCTGGTAAGCCATAAGATTTTCAGGACTCGGAGGAGGTAAGGTGTTATTATATGCTTCTGCAAGGGGATCTGCGCCTTTAAGATAGGCTACATAACTGACTGCCGGATCTGTTTGAGATATATCGATGCCGGAGGTGGAATTCCCCCCCCAGTTTCCTGCCGGATTGGTCTGGCTTCCATCTATATTCATACCGCCCTGATACTGATTACCATACGGATTTGCATCACTTATTCCCGCATGAGCCACATAAAGGGTATGAACAAGAGACGGATCAACAACTGCCTGGTTTTGAATATCAGTAATTTTAGTAGTATTTGTAGGGCCTGCAGTTTCCCCTACAGCACGAAAATCTACTACAAGAGATCTGCTCTGCCCTTTCTGGACTGTAACATTTTTCTGCTGTGTCTGATAGCCGGTCATAAAGAAAGTAACAGTGTAATTGCCCGGTTCCAGTTCACTCAGGAAAAAAGCTCCTGTTGCATCTGTATAAGTAGTTTTATCTGTTCCCTGTATGGAAACCTGTACTCCTTCAATACCTTTAAACTGATTGTCCTGAACAATACCTCCGATGCTTCCCAGGGAGAATTCTTCAGGCATGGAATAAAAACATCCGCCAAGGGATAAAAGTAACAGTAACATTACACAGGTCAGGACATATTTTATCATATATTTTGCCTTTAACAAGGCAGTCACCTCCTAAAAAATCTACTACAATATTATTGGGCGTCATGTTGTCTGTAATATTCAAGAAAAAAGGGATTTATCATCACATGTTTCTTCTTCATCGGATTTCCATTCCTCCCAGAAGGGACATGTTGTTCCTCTTCCATCTTTTCCGTCTGTTTCCAGAAGAAGGGGTTCCATGAGATAATCTTCTCTTACAGTCCAGTCTCTTAAGGTACATCGAAAAACAAGATATTCGCTATCGAGAAGTCCCGGGAATTCATGCCCCTGTTCAAGGAGTTCCAGATATTTACATGTGGCGCAAACCTTTATCTTTTTGACACTTATCACCCCTGTTTAATTATAGCAAAAATACGGAAAAAGTAAAGATGAGAAGGTAAGGTGAATGACAATCAATAATCACCAATAATCTCTTCAATACCGCTATGATTAACCCTTTCCTGTGTCCAGTAATCTATATAAACTCCCTGATTGTTTATCATCGTGGCAGTCTGCCATTTATTATCGGGAGACATTATTCTTACCATCATATCCCCTCCGTTAAAGGTCCAGTGTCTTCCGTCGGGGTAATAGTGTTCTATTCTGACACCCTGGCGGGTTTTAATATGAAATACATCTTCCGGCCTGTCCCATGAACAATCTATAATAAACCATATAACCTGCCATATATTTCCTGACGGGAGATAACCCTGATGAACGCCGACAGCTGAATCATTTGGCAATCCGAAGGCCAGACAGTAACCGTATTTTTTTGCGAGATTATATAATTCTCCTTCTTTACCCGGTTCAATATGGAGAGTTGTTACAATATTTCTGGCAAGGCCGTAACCTGCCGGGTGATTTCTGTCATAGGTGAGATATTCGCCCAGTTCGTCTGCTCCGGCAGAAAAGCCTGCCGTCATAAGTCCTCTGTCCTGTCTTTCATGGAGTATTCTTCTGAAAAGGCCTCTATCATTATAAAATTTTTCTCCCAGTCCATTATATCGTGCAAATCCGATAAAGCTCTCACCTCCGCCGAGAACCACCACCTGTGATGACCGGAGCCATCGAAAAAATAAATCTACATCTTCTTTTCTTAAATTTTCACTCCAGTAAAATGTATAATGCTTAAGCCCATGGGGTTTAAACTGTTCATAATAAGAGCTGAATTTACTGTAATCAATATGTTGATTGAACAGTTCTTCAGACATAGAAAGATGGAATATGGTTTTGTTATCGGGATTCTCCAGTGCTCGTTTAATTATAAACTCCCTGTGAATATATTCACATCTGTCATGTGATGAATAAACCAGTGCTGTCGGTCTCATAAAAATATCCTTTCTTTATTTAGTGAGTGGTGAAAAGTGAAAAGTGAAAAGTGAGTAGTAAGTGGTGAGTGATGAAGCGTGAGTAAAAAACCGGCAATCTACTGCTCACTTTTATATGAGAATCGTCACGTGTAACGCGTGACAGGAGGAACAAATTCTCATTCTTCGTTGTAACCGAAACGGTCATGGCCGTTAGTGAGTAGTGAGTAAAAACCGGCAATCTACTGCTCACTTTCTAAAAATCTCTCACCAAGGATAATGGCTGCATAATCATCATATGGTACCGGAGGCACAAGAAGCCCCCGGGGAATAAGTATTTTGAATCCTTCAGGTGGATTTTCAATAAAATATCTTTTTCTTGCAAGTTCTGTTGTCAAATGTTCATCTACAGAAACAATACCTTTATCACTTTTAACAGAAGAGAGTTTTTTCCCAATCTCAGAACAGGCAGTTCTGTCTCCGAGAACAATACAATAAATTTTATAGGGAGAGATTATATGATTCAATTCATCGAGAAAATTATCAGTCAGGATTACTTTATGATAAATGACACCTTTATGGCTGCTTAAGATGGCAACTCCGCATTTTTCTCTTCCCGGATCTATGGAAAGAATTATTTTTTCATCCTTCACTCTTAAACCTGCACTTTCAATCGTGATGTGTGAGGCGTGAGGTGTGTTTTTACCGGTACCGGGCGGTCTCCCTGTGGTCGCCCCTACTCTTCACTTTTCACTCTTCACGACTCATTATTTCACCAAATCTTTTTCAATCTTAAACTTCAAAGGCCCCAGTGTCCATATATTTTCAGTAGCAATAATCCTTACACTGACATTACCTGAGCAGGATTTTATCTGATCACATATATCCCACATATCAGGTATAGGTATGTCTACGCCGAGCCCTACGTTAGGATCAGGAACCATTCCTTTAGCTATAGCTGTAGCACTTAACTTATCAAACAAAATCGTCATATGTTCCAATATATGTTTCCTGGCTGTAGTTGCATCAATAATTCCCTCCGTAATTACTTCTCCTTTACGAAAAATCAATTTATTATCCTGAGAAGTAAAACCAACAATAAGATCATCGCCGAGGAATATATTTGCGAAGGAATACATACAGACTACGCGGTCATTATTTACATTTTTAAGATAGGTAATAAATTCTCCGGAATTAAAAAAGATTATAGTTCTACCATTTAAATCTTCCGGTGTTTTTAATCCGCGGGACATAACTATTCTGGCAAGTTCATCATTTTTATTATAAAATTCCACTGCTACCTTTTTTTTCATTTTTTCAAAAGTACTTATTATTTCTTTTTCTGACGTATGTTTCTTTATAACGCCATAAGCAAGTGGCTGGGTAGCTTCAAAAACCATAGGGTAAATACTGACTCTCTCCTTTATGTCTCCTATCCTCTTTTCAAGATCATATAAAACCTGTTCCAGTTGTGTCTTTCTTTCTTCCAGATTGTATATATCCTGCTGTATCTTCTCAAGACCGAGTAAAGCAATTTTTGCCTGATTGGAAAAAAGAAGAAGAATTAAAAGAGTTACAATTGTAATTAAAACACCTGTTCCTACTGCAATAACCTTCGAAGTCTTACGCGGTCTTATACCGAAGGCAGTAAGTTTCATCTTACCGGCTTTATGTCCCATGTAATCACCTACATAGGAAATAACGCCGCTAAGAACTAAGAGCATAAAGATTCTAAAAAATGCATCTAACATATAAACACCGCCTTTAGCCAGCAGCCTTTTTTATAAGATAGAAGCCGACGGAACCAAAAATTATATTGGGCATCCAGCAGGCAATAAAAGGAGGTAAAACATTAAAATTTCCAATAGTAGCAAAGGTTACCATCATAATATAATAGAAAAAGATAATAACCAGAGAAACACCGAATCCTACAGAAGAAGAACTTCTATGGGGACGTAACCCGAAAGGAACGCCAATCATAGCAAAAACCACACAGGCAAAAGGAGCGGAAAACTTGGCATGGTACTGCACTTCAAGCCAGTGATAATCAAGATTCATTTTCCTGTCTCTGTCTATTCTTTCCTTTATTTCTCTGCTGCTCATCTCTTCGGGAAACTTCTGTGTATTTGATATATCCATAGGAGATTTTTTCACACTCATAGTAGTCCGTTTAAAACTTATAAGAGAATTTACTTTCCCATCTTCATCATAGGAATAGGTTTTGCCTCCTATAAGAGACCACGAATTATATTCCCATAATGCTTTATCTGCATAGGTCACCCTTACAGGCTGTTTCCCCATATATTCGTTTACTACCACGTCTTCCATAATACCTTCTTTTAAGCTGTATTTTTTCGCATAAATGATTCTCTCTATGCCGTCTTCAGAGGTTTCTCTTATAACAAGATTGGAACTCATCTCCTGAAGTTTCTGCCTGGCAAGAACATCAACGACGATCTTCCTTGCTTCATAACTGGAATTGGGAACAATAAATTCATTAAATAAAAGAGAAAGAACAGTAAGACCGAAAGCCATCAATAAAACAGGTATAATCAACCGGTATAAGCTTATGCCATGAGCTCTGAAAGCTATTATTTCACAATCTGACGAAAGTCTTCCGAAAGCAAGCAAAGAAGCAAGAAGAATTGACATGGGAAGAGTATAAATAAGTATTTGAGGAAGACTGTTAAAGAGAAATTTCATGGCCACACCGACCGACGCATCTGCTTCTGTAATTAATTTGGCCATCTGAAAAAAGAGACCACATGAAACATAGAGAAGAGTAAAAGCAGAAAGGCCGAAAAAGAAGGGCCCCGTAAGTTCATTTACAATATATCTGTCTAGAAGAGTAAGATTAAGTATATATTTTTTAGAGATTATACTGTTCTTAACATTTAATGTCATAATAATACACCTTATTTCAGAGTGGAAGTATCCATATAAAAACCTTCTCCGAGATAAAACTTTTTGGCAACAGGATTATTTGCCACCTCTTCGGAAGTACCTGAAATCAATATGGTTCCATCTCTTATTATATACGCTCTATCGGTAATTGCAAGGGTTTCCCTTACACTGTGATCGGTAATTAATATACCTATACCTCTTTCTTTAAGATGAGAAATTATTTCCTGAATATCTGCTACAGCAATGGGGTCTACTCCTGTAAAAGGTTCATCGAGCAGTAAAAAAGAAGGATTTGTTGCAATTGCCCTTGCAAGTTCAAGACGCCGTCTTTCTCCGCCTGAAAGGGTAAAAGCAGGTTGATCCACAAGATGGGCAATAGAAAATTCCTCAAGGAGATCTTTTAATTTTTCTTCTTTTTCTTCCCTGGAAAAGGGATAATTTTCCCATACAATCATAACATTATCCCTTACAGTTAATTTTCTAAATATGGAAGATTCCTGTGGCAAATAACCTATACCTTTTCTTGCTCTCTGATACATAGGAAGTCTGGTAATATCTTCATCTTCAAGAAGAACTCTGCCGGACTGGGGTTTTATAAGGCCTACAATCATATAAAAGGAAGTAGTTTTACCTGCGCCGTTAGGGCCTAAAAGCCCTACAACTTCTCCTGTAAACACATCGAAAGAAACTCCGTCCACAACCTTTCTGCCTTTATAGGTTTTCACTAAACTTTCTACTTTTATCTGCACTTATTTCCCCTCTTTTCCTTTGAGTTTTACTGTTAATATAACATTTTCATCCATAGTATAGGTATCAAAATTAATGTCACCTTTCATTCTGTCTGCTTCTGCCAGGTTAACACCCTGGGCAAGTTTTATATTGCCTTCACCTACGGAGAGCTTTTCATTACTTTTCCAGTACAGACTGTCTGCTTCCAGCATTTCTCCGCTCAGAGATCTGGCAAAAACCTTATCTTTAAAATTTATAATCTTACTCTTTATATCCATATCGGCAGCACCTGACTCTACTGTAAATACTTCCACTTTCTTTTCATAAAAATAACACTTAACACCGGTAAGATGAGCTATTTGCACATGTTCTTCCATGTTTACAGTGTCTGCATAGATTTTATATCTGCAATCATTTCCGTAAGTCGTCTCAAAAGTAAACTGTTCAACTGCAATACTTCTGCCGCCATCAGGTGTTTCCTGAGTGGAAGGAGCAGACATATTTCCTGTTTCAGATACGCCTGAAAAAAGAGACCCCAGTCCTGTACCTATTATAAACAGTAATAATGAATAAATAAACAGGTAAATTTTATTTTTTTTAAAACTTAATATTTTCATATACTTCTATTAATATAAATACTTTGCGAATTCTTCCGGATTATTTTCCACTAACTTTTCCGTTATAAGCTCTCCATCTTTTGTATAAAACTTATCTTCGAAATGTTTTAATCTTTTTGCATAATCCCTGATTGCCCTGTCCATCATATGAGCATTCGTCCCGTAGGTTATCCTTGAACCTATGGCATTATAGAACATTCTCTTAAAAGTATAAAACTTTTTATTTGCTTCTGCCAGAGCAGATTGAAGAGTGCTCGGTTTCATAAGAGACGGAAAAAATACTGAATGCTGACAGTCAAAATATCTCCAGTTAGTATTAAATATCCTGTGTTCATCATTTATCTGCCTGTATACATCTGACCCCGGAAGAGGTGTTAATATCCACATCTGCATGGTAGTAAGACCGGAATCTATGGCAAAATCCACCGTTTTTTCAATAGTTTCTTTAGTATCAACATCAGACCCCACGACAAACATGCCATTTATCTTAATATTAAACTTCTTTCCCTGTTCTACGGTAAATTTAATATCTTCTATGGATTGACTCTTATTCCAGTTATTAAGAGTATTCTGATTGATTGATTCATAACCTAAATGGACTATTCTGAATCTCGCATCCCGAAGGAGGGTAAGAAATTCATCGTCTTTAAAGGAATCTATTTTTAACTGTACCGTAAAACCTATATGTTCAGGGAATTTTTCATTAATAATTTTTCTCAAGAATTCTTTTGCTCTTGGCATGTTAATAGTCAGATTATCATCCGATATACCGATGGTTTTATATATGGAAACATCCTTTGCTGCCAGTTTAATATCTTCCATACAATCATCCAGATCTCTGTATCTCATCTGCCGTCCTGCAATCTTTATAACGGTACAGTATCGACAGTTATAAGGACAGCCTCTGGAAGTATATACATTGGTAAAATAAGTATATTTAGAGATAAGACCCTTTTTGGCATCATCCGCACCTTTTATAAGAGAAAAATCAGGAGAAATCTTCAAATAGTCATCCTTGAATTCTCTGTCTTCATTGTGGATTATATCGCCATTTTTTCTGAAAGAAAGACCCTTTATAGCTTCCAGCGATTTATTATTATTTATTGCTTCTATTAATTCTATAAGAGTTTCTTCCCCTTCCCTTCTTACGACATAATCGGCATGAGACAGACCTTCTTCCGGGAGGAACGTGGCATGAGGGCCTCCAAGGACAACTATTTTATTATGTTTTTTCAGACTGTCTGCATATTTATATCCTACAGGAGACGTATTTGTCAGTGACGATATACCTATGAGATCATATTTAAGCAATTGTTTTATGCCTGGTTTTTTTATTTTGTCATTATATATATCTATTTCATAACCTTTACTTTTAAGTATACGTCCGATTATAGGAATTCCGACTCTGGGCGAAACAAAAGAAGAGTAAATATTCGGTATATCGGTATGGGTTTCAATAAGTGCTACTTTTTTAATCATTTTATAATTAAGACCTCCAAAAAATTATTTATTTATTTAAACTATTTTTCTTTCCTGTTAAGAATTATCCTTCCTGATATGTCCTGCAAATTTCATAATATAATCAACTATTTTATGTCCTCCTCCTCTACCTCCCATTCTGGCAGAGCCAATCAGTCCGAGTTCATGTGCTTTTACGGGATTTCTCAGGAGTTCCAGTAATGTTTCAGCTATAATCTCAGGTTCGGGAGAAACAATAATAAGAGAGTCACCGAGAAGTGATTTCTGATGTTTTATAAAAGAAGGCCTTACCTGTCTTTCAGGAGACCAGAATGTAACCACAGGTTTCCCGAGGCCTGCGGCCTGTTCGTTTGCCGTTCCTCCAAGGCCCAGAACAGCATCTGCCCTATGTATCATATATCCGAAATGTTTCTGAGAAAGTTTTACTTCAGTGCCATCAATGTGTATAAGATTTATTACATCTTTATCTTCTGAAAAATTCCATCCTTCTTTGAAAATATACTCATAAAATTCTTCCAGTAAAACCCTCTGAGAAAGAGCCATTAAAAATATGATTTCTCTGTTAATAGAATAAATTTTCCTGCATACGGAGAGAGAAATTTTTGTATTATACCATATTTCGGAACGACTTCCCGGAAGTATTGTTATTATTCCGGCACCGGATGGAATATCTATATTACATGGCAGAATCGTAAAGGTATCCATCATGGGATTTCCAACAAATTCAGACGAAATACCTGATTCATTCAGATATACATTTGTTTCTGCATCTCTGGGGAAAACCATTTTAACCCGACCTTTCATAAGTAATTTTTCCAATAATGAATAACCGCTCCCATAAACAGACTGGGCAATAGCAACAAAAATCAAAGGGCTGGACGTAAAAAAACCTGCCAGTATAACAGGATATCTATCTCCAACACATACGATTAAATCAAAAGAACTTTTTTTCAGAATATCAATCTGTTCCAGAGTTAACCTTACAAGACCTGCCTTAATATCTTTAATGAGTGCAGACAGATTATTATTTATAAGTCCTCCGCTCGGAAGGTTTACCGGTGTTCCCAGTATTTCAACATCGGGAAAATCAAAAATTTCACCGCTTCCTACAAGAGGAAGAACTTTTATATTAAAAACATTTATTTCTCTGAGCTCTTTTATTAATAGCACAGAAACAATGTCTTCTCCATAGCCGTTGCTTATAAATAAAATATTCATAAAATTATTGTGCCAATTTTATGCCAGATTCCTGAAATATAAAAAATCAGCTTCAAATCTATAAAAGCCTTATGATTTCTTCTGATATTCTATTAACACAGCCTTTATCTTCCATTCTTTCCCTGCCGGTTTTACTCATATAATTTCTTCTGGTTTTATCTTCAAGAATGGAAAAAATTTCTTTTGCAATAGCTTCACCGGAAGCATTAACAATACTCAGACTGTCACCTAAAAGGCCCTTCTGTCTTGCACGATACCACCCGGGCTTACTATGTCCGTCGGAATCGAAAGCAACTACAGGTTTACCGAGCCCTGCCGCCTGTTCATTTCCTGTTCCTGCCTGGCCTATAACGATATCAGCCCTGTTAATAATATCACCGAATTTATTTTTTATTAATTTTACCTCTGAATTGCCTTTTTTTAAACATGATATAATAGGACTTTCTCTATAAAAATCCCAGCCTGAAACGGTAAGCTTATCTGCTTCAATAGACGGAGACAGTGCTGCAAGGAAAGACATATTAGCCGAAGACATACGAAAAATTTGTTCGACTGCAGAAAGAATAACGGGAAAATCCCTGTAAGCCACATCTCTGCTTCCGGGAAGTATTCCTATGACAGTTCTATCAGATTCTATGCCGAAATTTTCATTTGAAATTTCGAAACAGTTCATCATGGGATTACCGGCATAGATGGAATTTATACCGTATGTTTTCAGATCTTCACATGTGGGAAGATCCCTTGTAAAGGTAATGCTACAGAATCTCTTTATTAAAAATTTTTCAGTATATGAATAGGGATAATACCAGTTTGATTTGGCAGTTCCTATGAATACAAGAGGTTTAATCCCTGCAAGCGACGCCATGAGTACAGGATATATATCGCCTGATGCAACGGCAATATAAATATTTTTTCTTATTTTTCTGAGAAATAAATACTGTTCCAATAGAAGATTTAAAAGGCCTGATTTTATATCATGAAAAAGTCTTACAGGTGAATGAAGGTCTCCTGCACTGGGAAGGTCTCTACATGGCCCCACTGTAGTTATGTCAAAAGACTGATATGATTTTCCCGTTCCTACCAGAGGGAAAGCAGAAATCTTAGCCTCTGTTTTCTTCCTGAGATTTTCTATGATATAAGCAGCTATAGTATCTTCTCCATAGCCGTTACTCAAAAAAAGTATATTTTTCATATAAGTATAGTATTATAGCACATTATAGTCAATTTCATAATAATCCACAATTATAGTTAGTTTTATAACAATTCATAATTACTGACCTGAGCATGAGCATGTAATAAATTGCATCCTCCCGTAACGCGTTACGCGTAACGCGTCACGAGAATAAAATATGCATTATTTATACTCACCTCAGTAATTAGTGATTAGTGATTAGTGAATTGTGAGTGGAAGATTTTTTTACGCTTCACGCTTCACAACTCACTATTCACGACTTATGAATCGGAATAAGTTTAAATTCATATCCGTTTAATATATAATTTTTCTCTACTTTCTTGAGCTTCACTTTCAAAGAGCCGAAACTTTTTGCATGATAACCAGCCTGAACTATTAAAGTCCTCCCTGTTTCCAGCGGTTTTTCCATTGGAGTATGACTGTGGCCTCCTATAATAAGATCAATTCCCGGCACAGTTCCGGCAATTTTCATGTCCATATCTGTTCCCAGATGGGAAAGAATTATTATCAGATCAGATTTTTCCCTCAATTCAGGTATATATTCCAGAGCAGTAGAGACAGGATCTAAAAATTTAAATTTAAACACACTCTCCCAGAAAGATCGGGGCGGTAATATCTGAACAGTAAGGCCCATAACTGCCACTTTAATGCCTCTTATCTCTTTTATGATAAAAGGAGAAATAATCCCATCTATTCTGTCTGTAAGATCCAGCAAATTGGCAGATAATAAAGGGAAACCTGTTTCGTCTCTTCTTTTTTTCATTATAGACCTTATATAATGAAATTCACGATTTCCCATAGCCATACAGTCATAGTCCAGCTCTCTCATTTTACACAGTACCGGTTCATGAAACTTGAAAAGAGTATTACTTCCTCCTATGGCATCACCTGCATCCATAAGAAGATCCGGTTTCTCCGGAAAGACAAAATTTCCGGGGAGTCTGTTATGCAGGTCATTTGTATGGTATATTGTCAGTTCTTCAGACATAAATATGTGACGCGTGACGCGTTAAATCCCTGTTACAAGTTTAAAAAGAAAAAGCATATAGGCAATACCGAGATAAATAAAGGTGTGAATCTCTCCTGTACGTACTGGTTCCCATGAAAAAATTCCTTTCCTTACTCCATAAGGCTTTTTACATGGAATAAGTCTCGGTACGTAATGTTTATAATTTACAAAATCTTCTCCGAATTTTTCTGTTAAAAAAGTCTCTTCCAACGGAATGATAGCTCCGTAAACTGTAAAAGCAGAAAATATAAAAAAAAGGACAATAAAAAAACCGGCATGACAGGTGACTCCTCCGGCAGCCATAATTGAAAAACCGAGACCTATAAGAAAATTACCGGCATAAAGGGGATTTCTTATATATGAGTAAGGTCCTCCCGTAACCAGAAAGGGCGCTTCCACATGGTCTGATCTGGTAGTTTTTCCCGCATAGCCGACACCCCATATTCTTAACATCTCTCCGAAAAAAATAAAAATAGTACCTGCGAGAAAAGATATTAATGAAGGCTTACCGAGAAAAAGTATAATAAAAGCCGATGGTAATAGCAAAATTCCTCTGTATTTAAAAATAATATTTCTCATATTCTTATTGAAAATTATTGTATTACTGCTGTCACGCGTTACGCATTACGCGTTACAAACATATAATTTTCACACTCCTTTATCAGTAAAATTCCCAAGAACTTCTAACACTGAATCTGCTAACCTCTGAGATGTACCTTCTCTTATAAAAAGTTTTTTCAGTTTTTCTGACATTTCTTTTCTTTTTTCACTGTCACGAAGTAATTCCACAATAATGGGACTTACTTCATTTGCCTTATAATGAACTCTTATTTCAGGAACTATAGCTTCTCCTGCCACAATATTCGGCATGGCAAAAAATTTCAGCCTCTGAGATATCTTCCAGACAATAAATTTAAGAAAAGGCCCTGTAAGTGGAATCCTCCCCAGAACAGCAGGTAAACCTCCTACAGGTATTATTTCGATTTTATTATAAGTATAACAGACAATCATCGGAATTCCAAGGGATGCTGCTTCAGAAGTGATTGTTCCCGGCATGGAAACAATGAGATCACAGCAATTCATAACATTATACTGATTATTCTCCACTACTCTTATTTTTATACCGCCGGCAGTTTTTATAAGGAAACCATATTCATCATACTCTAATTCACCTGACGAGCCCTCCAGCATAAGCTCTTTTTTATCTGAAAGAGAGACTCCCAGCATATCCATTGTTATATAAGGAGAAAGAGGCATAAGAAACTGAGTTTCTACCTCTTTACAGACCTCTTCTGCCATTTTCATTATATATGCAACAGCATGTCTTAACAGCACAGGTCTGCTACCTGGCATCATCCCTACTACAAATATATCTTTCGAAAATCCCCAGAGTTTCAAGGCCTCATCTCTTGTAAGAGTAACCTTTATAGAGCCCAGAGTCAAATTACCTGCAACCTTTATAAGTTCAGGCTTTATACCGGATTTTACAAGTTTTTTCTTCACATGGTCATCAGGAACAAAAGAACAGACAAAATATCTGTTCAGGAAAGAAGGACTTACAGTATAAGCCATAACAGGGAAACCAAGTCTTTTCCCGACTAAAAAAGCATGGAGCGGTTCTCCACCCAGAAACAGAACAATACCTTTCTTTAAAGATTTAAAATCAACTGTTTTACCGGATATGAGAAATTTTATAAATTCCAGAGTATTTAAAACAATATCAACACCCGGAATATTCCGTGCAATCCTTTCTTCCTGACCGCTTGAAAAAGGGCATGGAGGAAGAAATATACTTATTCTGGGAGGTTTTTCACTATCTTTTATAATATTTACTACAGGCTTAACCCATGAGGCAAGTTCTCCCGGGCCATTTGTAATTATAATGAGATCTGATTGTTCATTATTCAGGTTTTTCATCAAATCTATCTAGAAATTTTTCTATTTTTTTAATTCTTTTAAATAATTCAGGAAGTTTTTCAAAACATACTGCAGCTTTTTTCCATGCAGATGCTTCAATTGCAGGTATACCTGCAATAATATTGTTCTTTTCTATTGAATTATGAACAACGCTTTTTGCCATTACTGATACATTATCACCAATTTTAACATGACCAGCCACTCCGACCTGTCCGGCAAGGACAACATTATTGCCGACTTCAGTACTGCCTGCAAGACCTACAAGACCGCATAATATAGAATTTTCTCCTATCTGACAGCCATGCCCTACCTGAACAAGATTATCAATTTTAGCACCTTTCTTTATAACAGTATTACCGACAGTTGCCCTGTCAATAGCGGAATTGCATTGTATCTCAACATTATCCTCTATTATAACCTGACCCATCTGGGCTATTTTATAGTAAGTTCCGTCACAGGTTTTCGCGAAGGCAAAACCATCTCCTCCTATTACTGCACCGTTCTGTATAATAACATTATTCCCTATCTGTGTATGTTCTCTTATAACTGAATTAGAATGAATTATCACATTATTGCCTATAATAACATTCGGATAAACAGTAACATTCGGATGTATTATAACATTATCACCTATTACAACATGGTCTCCTATTACTGCACAGGCATGGATAGACGGATTTTTACCTATAATGACTCCGGGAGAAATCACTGCTCCGGAATGAATACCGGAAAAAACAGGTAATGGATCATAAAAAAGCTCTACTGCTTTAGCAAAAACAAGATAGGGATTGTCCGTTCTCAGTGTAGGAACAGAAATCTCAGGATAATCTCTGGAGATGATTATAGCCGATGCTTTTGTTTTTTTCAATTCCGGAATATATCTTTTATTTGCCAGAAACGTAAGATCTCCTTCTACTGCTTCTTTTATACCTGTTACCCTTTTGATTTCAATATTACCATTTCCTGTTAAGGAACAATTAAGTTTTTCTGCTATATCTTCAAGTCTCATAAATAATCCCCTTTTATTAATCGTGACGCGTGACGGGTTGCACAGAATCAAATAAACGTATATGAAGAAATATTATACACTTAATCACTTATAAATGGCAATGTAATTATGAAAAAAAATGTATAAAGATTGCGTTAAAAAATGACAGGTGATTTTATATACAATGGAAAAAGAAATTTATCACAGAATATTCAGAGTGAAAAGTGAAAAGTGAAAAAAACTGGATTTTACTTGCTTTTCACTATTCACTACTCACTATTCACTACTCACTAATCATAGAATAAATCTCTTTTGCAATCATGTCACCTGCATCAGACGTGCCAAGTGTTTCTATGGCTTTACTTAACTCTTCTTTAATATGTTTTATTTTTTCACTGTCAGAGAGAATTTCAAGTGATTTTTTTGCTATAGACTGAGGTGAGAGATTGTTCTGTATACATTCCGGAACTATTTCCTTACATGCTATAAGATTTGGCAGTCCTGCATAAGGTGGTAAATGGAGGGTTCTTAAAGCGATAAACCAGGAGAGAGGAGAAATTTTATATCCTATAACCATAGGAACATTAAAATACGCTGCTTCGAGTGTAACTGTCCCTGATGTAGCGATAATAAAATGTGATATATTCATAAGATCATAGGGATAACCTGTAATAATTTTCGCATCAAAATTATATTTTTTCAGATAATATGTTATTTTATCTTCCATATATTCAGAAACACATGATAGGGCAAACTGAAGATCAGGCAATTCTTTCCTGATAATCCCCGCACCTTCTATAAAAACAGGTAACATGTAATTGATTTCATGATTTCTGCTTCCCGGAAAAATACTTACACATAATTTATCAGGAGAAAGACCGAATAATTTAAAAGTTTCTGCTCTATTCATAGACGGTTTGAGTCTTCCCATGACAGGATGACCGTAAAAAACAACTTCTCTTCCTGCTTTCTTATAAATATCTGCAGTATAGGAAAAAGTGGCTATAACCCTGTTAACGGTAGAAGAAACTTCTATTGCTCTATCGGTTTTCTCTGTCCATGCAGAAGGAGGGAAATAGTAGACAGAAGGGATATTATGCTTTTTTGCAAATCTGGCAAGGCGCATATTGAAACTTGGAAAATCTATTAATACAATTAAATCTACTTTATTTTTTAATATATATCTCTTCAATCTGTCAAAAACCCACAGCAATACGGGAATTTTAACAGAAGCTTCAAGTAATCCTACGGCACTCCACTGAGAACTATCATAGAGTATTTCTACACCTGCCTCTCTCATAAGATAACTGCCAATACCTGTAATCAACAGGTGATGATCAAGTTTTCTTAAATCTCCTGCCAGGGCGGCACCGTAAAAATCTCCAGAATGTTCACCGGATACAATTAAGATCTTTTTAGGCATAAAAAATTTCAATGTTATCAGCTATCAGCCTTTAGTCCTGATAATACAGAAAAACTGAATGCTGATAGCTAAAACATCACATATCATCCGACTCGTCATCAGTGACGTTCTTATTGTCTTTTCTTGTTCTTATCAGTATTCCCTGTCTGGAAGGATTCTCAATAAATGTTAACAAATCTTCTATTTCTTCTGACTTCTTTATTTCTGACTTGATCTTCTCTACTGCCTGAGATAGATTTAAATTTGAATGAAATAAGAAATTATTGGCAAGTTTCAAATCTTTTCTTATTTCTGAAGATACCTTCTGACGGCGCAGGCCATGAACATTTATACTGTAAACACTGGCAGGCTGCCCGTCTACCATCATAAATGGAACTACATCCTGAACCAGCTTGGTATATCCTCCTACCATGGCCATTTTTCCGATACGAACAAACTGATGTACTCCTACAAAACCACCAAGAACAGCTTTATGTCCTACCTTAACATGTCCGGAAAGTCCGACTGAATTTGCAATAACAACCTCATCTCCGACAACACAATCATGGGCAACATGAACATAAGCCATAAGAAATACACCACTGCCTATAACAGTGCTGTGTTCAGGTGTCGTAGGACGGTTAACAGTAACATATTCGCGAAGTACAGTTTTATTGCCAATAACAACATAACTCCTGTCACCTTTATATTTCAAATCCTGAGGGGCAGAACCAATGACAGCCCCTGTATAAATTCTGCATTCACTTCCTATTTCAGTCCATCCTTTAACATGAACAAAAGGGCCGATAACAGTATTATTTCCGATTTTAACATTATCACCAATAATACTATAAGGTCCAATTTCTACACCGGACCCGATAATTGCTTCTGGCGAAACTATTGCTCTTTCATCTATTTTCATAACAATCACAACTGCGGAAGCTCTATCTACCTGTTTATCAAAACAGCACTCTACTGATAGAATATCCCTATTTCACAGCCTCCTTTATAAATTATTTAGATAAACCGCCTCTACTTAATTTTCATCTAAAGCTTTATTTTACGACATTAAAAATGAAAATTCCTATACCCTCAACATAATTAATGACAGTCTTTATGTAAATCCAAAAAACTCTTATCCACTCTTAAATTGGTCATTTCCATATTTTCCAGTATTTTATGGGCAAGGGTAAGGGCATTACTTGCTTCGTCACCCGAAACTATAGGCTTTTTTCCTTCAGTAATACATTGTATGAAATGATTCAATTCAAGTCTTAAAGGTTCTTCTTTACTGATAAAAGGTTTTTCAAGGAGAAATTTCCTCTGATATCGCGTACTGTTTTTATCAAAAACATATTTTGAAGATAACTGACGTCGAAAGGTTATATTTTGATCTATATAATCTACGGAAACAAAGGCATCTTCCAGTGTAACTTCAAGTTTCCTTACCCTTTCTGCCGTAACTCTGCTTGAAGCCAGGGTAGCGAGACATCCGTTTTCAAACACCAGTTGAGCTACAGCTATATCTTCAAAATCAGAATAAACTGAAGAACCCATAGCATTAACTTTCTTCACAGATGATTTTACAAGACTCAGTATAATATCAATATCATGAATCATCAGTTCAAGAACAACACCTATATCAAGATTTCTGGCACTGGCAGGGCCAAGACGATTGGCCTCTACAAAAATAGGTTTCTCTACCAGATTAAATAATTCCTGAACTGCAGGATTAAACCGTTCTGTATGGCCTACCTGTAATATAAGACCGTTCTCTTTTGCTATTTTATTCAAATCATCTATTTCTTGGATAGTTTTTGTTACAGGTTTCTCTACAAGAACATGAATACCATGTTCCAGAAAGCCTCTGGATATATCATAATGATAACTGGTAGGAACTACAATACTTACAGCATCAACCTTACCAAAAAATTCCTTGTAATCCTGATAACGATTTACTCCAAATCTCTGAGAAACTTCATTCAGGGTAGTTTCATCGGTATCTGCCAGCCCTATAAGTTCAACTTCAGGCATTTCATTATAAACCCTGGCATGATGTTGTCCCATATTACCCACTCCGATGACCCCAACTCTCATCTTTTTCAACCTAAAATCCCCTTTCATTAAGCTATCCTGTAAATTTAAGAACCGGAAGATAATCCAAACGTGATTTCTCCTTCGGCAACTATATTACCTTCTACTTTAGCATATCCTTTAATTTTACCAAAACCTCTTCTTACCTTCAATAACTCTACTTCCATAACCAGCTGATCACCCGGAACTACAGGCTTTCTGAATTTAAAATCATTCAGTCCCATTAAAAGAGGTATTTTACCACTGACCTGATTATTTTCCGTATACATCATAATACAGGCGACCTGTGCGAGTGCCTCGGCAATTAAAACGCCTGGCATTATGGGTTGTTCAGGGAAATGACCTGTAAAAAACAACTCGTTTGCACTTACATTCTTGATTGCTAATATCCTTTTCTGAGGTTCTACCTCAAGAACTCTGTCGACGAGTAAAAAAGGATAACGATGTGGCAAAATAGTTTTTATCTTATTAATATCCATCATACACAAAACTCCCTGCTAATAAAAAAAACAGTTTCTTTATAAAATAAAACTGATTTATTTTTATTTTATTAATATCCATCATAACTTAAACACAATCGACATATCTGTTCTGGCTGTGATTATTACGATTTAAAGCCATAGATTTAATAGCTTTCACCAGTTCTACATTCAATTTATGACTGCTTTTAACAGCTATAATATGGCTTTTCAGATATGAGCCAAGCAGACTGACATCTCCTATAAGATCTAATATTTTATGTCTTACCGGTTCGTTCGGATAACGGAGAGGTGAAGAATAACCGTCTTTTTTTATCACAAGAGCGTTATCCAGAGTACCACCGAGAGCAAGATTATTATCCAGAAGATATTGTATTTCTTCTACAAAACCATATGTTCTGGATTGACTTATACAGTTAATATATGTTCTAGGTTCAATCAATATTTCCTCCATCTGAGTTTTTAATATCGGATGATTGTAATCAACTATACAGGTAATTTTAAATTCATTGCCCGGTAGTGCTACTATATGACTGTCTCTATCTGAGACCCAGAGAGGTTCGGGAGGAATAATAAAATTCCTCTCTCCTTCCGGCTGTTCTCTAAATCCGGATGAATTAATAATATCAGTAAAAGTATGAGAACTTCCGTCCATGATAGGAACTTCACTGCCATATATTTCAATAAAAGCATTATCCACACAGAGACCGTAAAGACAGGAAAGAATATGTTCTACTGTTCTGACTTCAACACCTTCGAAAGACAGAGTAGTACCTCTGATGGTATTGGAAACATTATCTACCAGAGCCGGTATATAATGTAAAGCCGATGAATCGTTCCTGATAAATACAATACCTGTATTAACAGGAGCAGGTTTTACACATATAGAAACAGATTCTCCCGAATGTATACCTGTTCCTGAAAAAGTATGTTCTCTTAAAAGTGTCCTTTGATATTCCATATAAATATCCCCTAATTAGACTTGAATAAAATTTTCACAGGATAACAAGAACCACTCTGTGGAGTGGTAAATATTTTCATAGATCTTCTTTCTTTAGGAGAAAGACGAATTTCTGTTACAAGAGATGTTTTACCGGGACGGAGCAATTGCGTTTCATATAAATTATTGTCTATAATAATTACGCCTCTCGCGATACCATTTACCGGTGAAAAACAGACTCTGAGTGTTTTTTCTTCACCTGACGGGTTATTTAATATAATATTGAATTTGTATATAACACCGTAATTTCCCTGGTTTGGAGCTCCTGTCTTTATATCAGGAAGCCAGGGACTCACACCGACAGGAATTGTAAGGTCATCAGAACCGATATTATAGGTAAAAGAAGATGAAATATTCGGTTCTGCAAATACACCCTTGGGATGTATTCTGAATGGGTCAAAGTCATCAGGGAGAACCTCTTCTTTATCAAAAGCAATATCAGGCTGACCTGCCTGAACAATTACAGAGAGAGGAAGATTATTAAGCAGGTGCATTTCAAGAAGACCTGACACTACATCTCCCGGTTTCATAAAAGCCCTGCTTATAATAAATTCACCTTTAGGAGCTATTGTAATTATCTGACCTGCATCATAACTATAATCCTGTAAAAATCTTACAGTAGATCTGTGACCTACAAAAAAAACATCCTGATCCGGTCCTGATGTTCCACTTAAAAGTTTCATCTCCACTGTTTTAGTAGAAGGATTGGTAAGTTTTATAAGAAATTCTCTGTATATACTTTTAGGAGAATTTTGATGGTAATATAATAATCGTACAGGTTTTTCCGGTTCTATCTTCTCCTGAAACAGTATACCGTCATCCTCTATTTTCTCAGGACGATTGCTTATCATTAAAAGAGATGCTTCCGTCGTAGGAATTATCTTGTTTACCACATGGACTTTAACACTTTCCCTTACAGGGTAATATAAAGGATTTTCTATTTTAACAGGAAGTTCGAAACTTTTACTTTCACCTCTTGACAAAAATGAAGGACATTCAAAAGGTACATACTCGTCAAATAAAAGATATGACCCAGCTTTAAGTCTGGTCTTTGAAATAACGGTTCTGATAGCAGAGTCCCTCAGAAAATCTCTTGGAGCAGGATTCCCTGTAACAGTAATTGAAACCTGGTCGGGAAGAACACCTGCAGGCTCTCTTATAGCTACATAAATAGCACTCCTTACTTTCTGTCGCGTTAAAACAAAACTACCATGTCCGTATTTTAATCCCTTTAATACTACGCTGTTCGCAATTTCATCTGTTTTTACATCAATTAAATCAGGTGACATGTTTTCTACTGACACAGGACCTTTTGTAGAACCTGTAATTGGAAAAATTACAGGATTATTAAGCGGTATACTTACTTCAGTACTTCCGCTCAAAGCAAGAAAAGACTTTACAGAAGGATCCTGTTCCTGTCCATAATTAATTCCGTATAAAATACTAATAAAAATACATAATAAAAATAATATCTTTTTCAACATTCACAATCCTTTATCTGAAGAGAAGAGATGTGTATTTTTAGTTGAATCAATTCTTCTCTCATAGTTTTAATATCAGAACATATATGTTCAATTTTTTTCATATAAGCTACAGAACGGAAAAATTCTCTGTAATCCAGAGCAGGAGAGCCTGCCACCCTGCAGTCGGGAGAGATATCACTTATTATACCTGATTTAGCAGATAATACGGCATTTTTACCTATAGTTATCCTGTCTGCTATACCTACCTGCCCTCCTATAATAGCATTATCTTCTACCCTGACGCTGCCTGAAAGACCGGAAAGACCTGCAATAACAACATTTTCTCCTATATAAACATTATGAGCCACCTGAACAAGATTATCAATTTTAGTACCTTTACCAATCGTAGTTACTCCTGTTGTGGCTCTGTCTACACAGGTACCTGCCCCTATTTCCACATCATCTTCTATCAATACAGAACCTATCTGAGGTATTTTATAATAGGTTTTGCCGTCTCTCTCAAATCCAAAACCATCGCTTCCAATCACTGCACCTGCATGGATAATAACATTATTACCTGCTGTAACCCTGTCCAGAACTACAGCATTCGGGTATATAATACAAAAATCTCCGATAATTACATTGTTTCCTATGTGAACACCGGGATAAATAACTGTTGATTTGCCTATTTTTACATTATCTCCAATATAAACATTTGGATAAATTATTACATCATCGGAAAAATATACATGGTCACCCTTTATACAGGTGTGATGAATTCCAGTGTAAGAATGGCTTTTTTCTTTAAATAAGTCTAAAACCCTTGCGAAAGCAAATCTGGGGTTCGAAACTATTATGAGAGGTTTTTCCGTACTCAGTCCATAATGGTCAGAACAGATAATAGCACCTGCCCCGGAATTTATAGCCTTCTTAAAATACATACGCTTTACTGCAAAGGTTATATGGTCTCCGGAAGCTCCATCAATATCAGAAACACCGGATACAGTAAAAAGTTCATTGCCGATTACTGTCCCTCCAAGAGTTTCCGCTATTTCTTTAATGGTAAAAGTCATTTCTTATATCTCCGTATATTAAACCAGTCATCTTACCGACCTGCTCATTATATTCAGTGTAATATTTACTGCCGTCATGCCGGTAACTGGGAAATACAATTTATCTCTACTTCAATTCTTTCAATACTTCATCTGTAATGTCAGTACCAATACCATGAACTCTCTGTTTGACCAGAACCAGATCCATATTTTTTCCTATAGCAACCTTTTGTGCAGCTTTTCCCATATCATTGGTGAGAACTTCCATCAATATCTCATTGGAATGTTCAAAAATTTTGGTAATCTGATACTGCATTTCTTCCTTCTCTGCATCGGTAAGATTGGGAGAAGCTTTTTCATAAAGAATTGTATAAGCTATTCTCTGTGCCTGAAGCTGATCCGAATATCTTGTAAATTTCGGCCATCCATCCATAACCTTTTCTATATCTACAACTCCTACAGATACCTGCTTCTGAGCGACAGCAGGAGAACTTACTGATAGAGATACTGCAATTCCTGCAATTAAAACGACAAGTATAATTATACAACAAATACTTCTTTTTTTCATTATATAGAAACTCCTTTCATTACTTATTACTTCTTTTCCACAATGTTAATCACATCTTCAGTTAAATCAAGACTGTTAACATTAACCCTGTACCCTGTAAGAACTACCGGTACACCTTTTTCCTTTGCCACAATTTCCACCTGTGCAGAAATATCTTTCATAATACTATTAAATAAATTCTCTCTTTCTTTCATAATTTTTTCAATGTCCTGTTGTTTTTCACCGGCAATAGTTTTTTGAGTTTTAGATAATTCTTTACCCAGTTCTTTTTTCTTTGCTTCAAACTCACGTTCAAGCTGTTCACTGAAAGATTTAAGAGATTGTTCCACATCTCCATGTTTTTTCTCAAGTGCTGCAATAAGAGCTTTTTTCTCCGCTTCATATTCACCGGCAAGGTGCTCATTCACTATATTCCACTTTTCCCCTATGACGGACTGTATCTGTTCCTCTTTACTTCTCATCGTAGAAGAGAATTGACTCTCAAGAGAATAACGAGTCTTTTCCAGTTCTGCTCTTACTTTCTTATCTACCTCACTGCCTTTTACCTGAACTATGGCATCAAATTCTTTCTTTTTGGCATCTATCTTGCTGTTCATACCGGTATTGAGATCCTTTGTATAATCACCGATAATACCATCAATTTCAGCCATTTTCTTATTTTTAAAAGATGTAAAAGTATCTTCGACTTTTCTTGTTTCACCGGCAATATCACTTTCATAACCAGAGTCTATAGACTTTTTCTCTGCAATTAATTTCTGCAGTTCTTCCTCATCTTCTTTATTATGAGTATTTTTTGCATTAAGCTGGTTGATTTCCAGATTGACCTTCAGTAATGCCTGCTGATTTTCTTCCATACGTTTCTGTTTATAATCTTCAAGTTCACCCATCAACCTGTTTCGTTCTGCAGTAAGTACAGAGTCAAGTTCCAGCACAAGAGCATCTCTCTTTTTTTTGACTTTATTATCTCTTTCAACTATAAGAGTATTAATATATTGATCCAGTATAGCCTGTACTGCCTGCTGTTCTTTCTCAAGTTCAGGCCTGTATTTTTCATGGATTATGGCAGATTTTTTATTTAATTCTGCTGTCATTTTAGCTTCAAATTCTTTTTGAATTTGTTCAATCTCAGATTGATGTTCTGATTTTATCTTTTCCATTTCAGCTTTCTGTCTCGCAGAAAATCTGTCCTGAAGAGCCTGAAGCTGTCCCATGATGGAATTTTGCTCTGTTGTCCAGCTAACTTTAAGCTCTTCATTCTTTTTTTTCAATCTGCTATCATATTCAGATATAAGAGATTTAAATTTCTTCTCTGCATCCTTCTGAAAATTATTCATCTTATTCTTAAATTCATTTGAAGCAAAACCTTCTTCAAATTCCTGAACCTGTCTGTCTAAAGACTCAAGTTTTGACCAGTCCTTATGAAGTTTTAATAATTTATCAATATCAACAACACCTATACCGGAACTGGAAGGTTCTGAACCGTATCCATAAAGGAACAGGCATATAATAAATGAAATTAACAGAAAAAAAGATAATCTCTTCAAAAACTCAGGACTCCTTATTCTAACTTTGTAATAACATCATCAGTAATGTCCATGCCTCCGTAAAGGACATTTACATCATCAAGTATTATGGAGAGACCTTTTTCTTTTGCCACTTCTCCTGAAACTTTATTTATCTCGTCTTCAACAGGTTTCAAAATAGCCTTTTTCTTGTCATCAAGTTTTTTCTGATAATTTGCAAGAAAACTAGAAGGAGGGGCACTGTCACCGTAGATTTCTTTGGCTTCTTTTTCCAGATTTTTATTCATATCTGAAAAAATCTTATATAACTCTTCCTGAGCATCTCTCATCTTACTTATATTCATAAGTTTTTCCTGAGATATATAGCCAACTACCTGAGGTACATCTTTCACGGAAGTATCTTCTTTTGAAGTGGCAACGGGAGTGGCAGAAGTATTTTCCTTTTTACTGTTAGGATCGAAAACCTTCTTCACATCATCTGTTACATCCATAACACCACATACGACAACAGTTGCGTCCAGGACAACAGAAAGGTTCTTTTCTTTTGCAACCTTTTCTATGGCTCTTTTCTGTTTTTCCTGAAGAGGAGTTATAATACTGGCCTGTATTTTTACAAGTTCCTGTTGAAACTGTGTCTGTATGGCACTTTTTTGCTTATCATTCAATCCTTTCGCCATTTCACTGTATTCTACAGCAAGTTTCTTCCTTTCCTCTTCAAACTTCTTCTCTGCTTCCTGAAAAGGAGAAAGATTAATAATAACACTCTGATCCACCGAACCAACACCAGGAGCACCTGGGAGGTTATCATTACCCTGAGTTACTCTGTTACATCCGCAGAAAGATAAACATAATACAAAAAAACATAAACAGAAAATCTGTTTTACATAATACATTTTAACCATTTATTATACTGATAATTCAGTATGTCACCTCCAATTAATTTTAACTTGATTTCAAAATATATTCGTCAGTGCCTTATTAAAAAGTCTGCCCGATACCTATTACTATACGGCCACCTCCGCCTTCATTTTTAATTGCATAATCAACCCTTATGGCACCTATGCCGAGAGCGGGTACTGCAACTCTAATACCAATACCTTCATCAGTTTTTATATTATCAAACAATCCATTTACAGCATCTCGCTGTGTTGCATTACCTGCATCAAAGAAAATAGCACCCTGAAGTACTCTGCTCTTTAATATGGGGAACCTGTATTCAGCCTGAAATAAAAATACTCTATCACCTAAAAATTCACCCTGTTCATAGGCTCTCAACGTATCATTTCCTCCAAGATAAAACTGATCGGAAAGAGGTAAGTCTCCCGTACTGGTTCCGCCTAAAACTCTGAAAGCCAGAGTATGTTCTCCTATAGGAAAATATTTTCTTGTATCAAAACTGTATTTACTGAAATCGAAATCTCCTCCAAGCCATCCGGCATGTTCAAGAGAAAAATTGGTAAAAAAACCTGAATGAGTATCGGCATAATTATCTCTCGTATCATAAAGGCCTGAAAACATAACGCTTCTGATATCACCGGTACCTGTATTTCTTGCAAGAGCAGGATTATCTCTTGTAGGGGTAGAGAAAGAATCAACCTGGCTGATCTTAAGAGTTCCGTAAAGTCTGAACTCATCTGTAACAGGCTGACCTACAGTAAGACTGCAACCGGTTCTCTTGTCAGTAAAAAGAGCATATGACTGACCGGAAATATTATATATAGATTGACGCTGTTCTTCGAATACACTGTAATAAACACTTGCACCTATTGAGAGACCTGAATCTGTAAGATATGGTTCCATATAAGTTATATTATAATTAGTGACAAGTCCCCCTCTCTGGAGCAGTAATTGAATGCTCCTGCCTGTACCGAACAGATTTCTTTCAGAAAGGGTTATACTGCCAGTTATACCTTCGTTTCTGGATCCTCCGCTGAAACCAACGCCTGCAGTTGCAAGGCCTGTCTTGGCTTCCTTTACCTGTATTTCAAGAATGAAATATCCCGGTTTACCGGTAGGTTTTGGAACAACACTTACATCTTCAAAAAATTGAAGATTATTAATCCTCTGAATATCATCTGAGAGTAATTTTTTATTTATTATATCTCCTTCTTTAATTTTTCTTAGTTCTCTTAATATGACTTCATCTTTTGTCTTTGTATTGCCAGAAACAACAAATTTTTCTACTCTTGCCTCTGTAATAATATAAGTAACAACTCCTTCCGGAGAGGTTTCGGCTGTAAGAGGTTGATCTATTATAAGAGACTGATCATCATATAATTTTGAAATAGCTGCAAGGTCTCTGTTTACAGCAAGTACATTCAGATAGTCTCCCGGCTTTGATGAAACCGATTTTCTGAGAGTATCTGAGTCAATGGCAGTATTACCGGAAAAATCTATTCCTGTAACCTTCATACCTTCTACAATACTGAGAAGAAATACGCCCGGTTCAGGAGTAGAAAGCTCTGCAATATGAGTAGGAACACCTGTCATTCCAAGTTCCTGAGAATAATAATCATTTATGGCCTTTAAATCTTTCTCAAAAGTGCTGGAATTAAATATCTGCCCCACTTTAGTATTCATAAGATTTAAAAGTTCCTGAGCAGAAACCAGTTCATTCCCTTTAAATTCAATTTTTTTCACTTTAGGATTCTCAAGAACACGAAAAATTACCCTTATACCGTCTTCAGTAATCTCGGGATCAAATTTTACATCTGTAAAATAACCCAGTTCAAAAATACCCTGGAGATCCTTTTGAAGTTGTTCAGTTGACATAGTATCTCCCGGTTTTGTAGCTACAACAGCCATGACTTCTTCAGACGGTACATACTGATTTCCCTGAATATTCACTTCAACTATTTTCTCTCTGGAAAAAGGTGTGTCAGGTTTCACAGATATGGAACCCGTATTGGGATCAGTATGTTTTATCTCGTCAGGTGTTTTAGTAACTTCAGGTAAAGGAATTTCCGATTTTTCAACAGGACGCTCCAGAATTATACCATCTTTTCTACTATCTGCTTCATGTTGATTAATTTTTTGAGATACTTTTGTTACAGGATTACCTGCCACATCAGGCATTGAAACAGGATTGCTTGATACATCAGGTATTGAAGCAGAATTTTTTTCTACAGGCGAGTCTATGTTTATATATTCATTTTCTGCAAAAACAGGCAATGAAAAAGTCATCAAGAGTAAAGAAATGCAAAATAAAGACAGATAATAATTTTTCAGCTTATTTTGTTTGATTAAATACTTAAAACCCACTGAAACTAGCCCCCTTTATATTAAATTGTATGTCTGCATTTTCGACAGTAAGGCCTTTATTCCTTCCATGCAGATAAAGAATAGAAAGTCAGAATTTATAAAAACGATAAATTATTCATTGCAAAAAACATGCCATTTTTTAGAATTTTCTATTAAACATATTTCAACTTGCAGATTTCAACTTGCAGACTGCTTAATTTTCAACTCTTGCTACCTGGGCACCAAGGCTGTTAAGATTATGTTCTATAGATTTGTATCCTCTGTCTATATATTCAATACCTGTAATTTCTGTAGTTCCGCATGCAACCAGACCTGCAAGAACTAGTGCCCCGCCTGCCCTCAAATCAGAAGCTTCTACCGGTGCATCTGTCAGTTTATCAACACCTGTAATAACAGCTGTTCTGTCTACGAGCCTTATCTTTGAACCGAGTCTTCTCAATTCATCAACATAGTTAAATCTGGCGTCGAATATAGTTTCTTCTATAAAACTTGTACCATCTGAGATTGTAAGAAATGCTGCCATAGGAGCATGTAAATCAGTAGGGAATCCGGGATAAGGTGAAGTAATTATATCAACGGGATAGACACGTCTTTTACCTTTTACTCTGATATAGTTTTTACCTCTTATAACTTCTATATTGGCACTTTCAAGTTTGCTTAAAAAAGCCTCCAGAAATTGCGAAGAAATACCATCGATTGTAATATCCCCGCGGGTAATAGCGCCGGCAAGTAAATAAGTACCTGCTTCTATGCGATCAGAGATTATGTCATATTCAATTCCCCTGAGTTGAGAAACTCCGTCTATTCTGATAGTTCCGTCATTCAGGCTATAAATTTTAGCTCCAGCAGCATTTAAAAAAGAGGCAAGATCGAAAACTTCCGGTTCTTTGGCAGCATTTTCAAGTATAGTAGTTCCTCCGGCAAGGGTTGCAGCCATCATAATATTTTTAGTAGCCCCCACACTTGCCCTGCCTATATAAATTCTATTTCCCTGAAGTTTTCTGGCTGTAGCTTTCACGTAACCATGTTCTAGAGAAACATCTGATCCGAGAAGACGAAAACCGTCTAAATGAAAATTCACAGCTCTTGTCCCGAGTACACATCCACCGGGAAGGGGAACTTCTGCACAGAGAAATCTTGCAAGTAAAGCTCCAGCTACGTCAAAAGAAGCATGAATCTTTCTGACAAGATGATAGGGAGCACGGGTTGACGATACTCCATCTGTATTGATAAAAAGAGATTCTTCTTTTTTATCATATGATACTTTCGCACCCAGTTCTCTTAAAAGATCCATCATGACCCATACATCTGTAATATCAGGGATTCTTCTGAGTAACACATCTCCCTTTACAAGAATACATGCAGCCATAATAGGGAGGGCAGCATTTTTTGCTCCGTTTGCCCTGAGCCTGCCCTTTAATTTTTTTCCGCCTGTAACCATTAATTTTTCCATAGTCAATTCCTTAATTTATATTAAAATCGTGACGCGTGACGCATGATGCGTGACGCGAAGTATGTTTAAAGCAGGTTTTTATAAAATACCGGGGATTTTAATTGCCTTTCGAGCAAATATTGATTCTGGCAAGAATATACTGTAATTCTTTTTTTAATCTTTCCCTGGTCTGATTATCAACAGCTTCCAGTAAAGAAGAACGAATTTTTTCTAAAAGGATATTCTCTTCTTCTATGTTTATATCAGAACTTTCTGCTGCTTCGTCAACAAGAAGGGTTATATGATTTGAATTTACCTCCAGTAAACCTTCTTTCATAGCAAAATAAATCTCCCTGTTATCAGGAAGTCTTACCATTGTCTCTCCTGTAAGAACAGTAGTAAGTAAAGAAATATGATCAGGCAAAACTCCCAGACTGCTTAAAGGTCCCGGAGTTACCAGTATCTTTATTTCTCCACTGAATTTAATTGCTTCCGGAGTCACTATCTCCAGAGTCAGTTGTTTTTCTGCCACTTAATGTTAACCTCCGACTTATCTTCTACATGCTGTCAGCACTAAATACGACACCGGATAATCTGTAATTTCGTCTCTTCCCCTGAGAACTTAACGCTCTGCGGGCGAATTGTTTAAAGTTGAGGGTTGAAGGTTGAGATTTGAAATCAATCCTGAACTCTCAACTCTCAACTCTCAACCATATAATAGTTTAATCTAAAAATTCCTATACATTCAAGTTACCGGTCACAAAACCGTAATATGTCGGCATCTACCACATCAGATCTTTTTAACTCTGAGGAACACCTGTCAATCGTGCCGCTTTATCCAGTACTTCCTCTATATTGCCTACCATATAAAAAGCCTGTTCAGGAAGATGATCAAGATGGCCTTTGACTATTTCCCTGAAACCTTTTACTGTTTCATCTTTTGTAACATATTTGCCTTTGAACCCTGTAAACTGTTCCGCCACAGAGAAAGGTTGAGAGAAGAATCTCTGGATTCTTCTTGCACGGTTTACGGCAATCTTATCATCATCGGAAAGTTCTTCCATACCGAGAATGGCTATAATATCCTGTAAATCTTTATATCTCTGAAGTATTTCCTGGACCTGACGGGCTACATAATAATGTTCATCTCCAAGGAAACGTGGTTCCAGTAATCTTGAAGTTGAAGCCAGAGGATCTACGGCAGGATAAATACCCTGTTCCACAATGGCTCTGTCAAGGACAGTAGTGGCATCAAGATGAGCAAAGGTTGTAGATACTGCAGGATCTGTTATATCATCGGCAGGAACATAAATGGCCTGCACAGATGTAATAGAACCTTTTTTAGTAGTTGTAATTCTTTCCTCAAGTGCTCCTACTTCTGTTGTAAGAGTGGGCTGATATCCGACGGCTGAAGGCATTCTTCCGAGAAGAGCAGACACTTCAGAACCGGCAAGGACGAAACGGAATATATTATCTATAAATAACAGTACATCCTGTCCTGCTTCATCTCTGAAATATTCGGCCAGTGTAACTCCTGCAAGTCCTATTCTCAATCTCACTCCCGGAGGTTCATCCATCTGGCCGAAAACAAGAGCAGTTTTATTGATAACTCCCGACTGATTCATTTCAAGCCACAGATCATTCCCCTCTCTTGTTCTCTCCCCCACTCCTGCAAAAACAGAAAAACCTCCATGTTTTGTTGCCACATTACTTATCAATTCCTGAATAAGTACTGTTTTACCGACTCCTGCACCACCGAAGAGTCCTGTTTTACCGCCGCGGGAATATGGTGCTACAAGGTCTATAACCTTGATGCCTGTTTCAAACATTTTAACGGACGCATCCTGTTCTTCCAGACTCGGAGCAGGACGGTGTATGGGATATCTTAAAATGGAAGGATCGACAGGCCCTTTACCGTCAATAGGTTCACCTGAGACATTGAACATTCTTCCCAGCGTTTCTTTACCTACAGGTATCATAATGGGGTTTCCCGTATCTTCAACGTCCATACCTCTTTTCAATCCGTCCGTAGAGCCCATAGCAAGACATCGAACCTGGCTGTTTCCAAGATCACTCTGTACCTCTATAACCAGATAATCTGTAGAGCCTCTTGTCCCTATAAAATCAGACGGATAGATAATATGTAAGGCATCATATATTTTAGGTAGCTGGCCGTCGGGGAATTCTACATCTACTACCGGGCCGATAATCTGAACTATTTTTCCTGTACTCATAAATTGACACTCCTAACTATCGTGCCCCGTGACGCGTAAAGCGTAACGCGGGGTAACGATATTTCCTCTGAAGATATATTTTCTTATAACCATATAACATATCAGGTTTCCTATCCAGGTAATCCCAGGAATTACCTTAATCCCCGTCACCGTTTGATAGATTCAGAACCGCTCGTAACTTCTATTATTTCTGTTGTAATAGCTTCCTGACGGGCTCTGTAAAACTTCAATGTAAGAGCCCTTATAAGTTCATCTGCATTATCTGTTGCATTTGTCATAGCCATAAGTCTGGCACCGAATTCTGATGCAATCGATTCTAAAACAATCTGATAAATCTGAACATATATATATTTGGGAATAATATAATCAAGCAGTCCCGCAGGAGACGGTTCCAGAATAAAATCACCTGTGTCAGTAATATGTTCCGCCGAAAATGAAACAGGTAAAAGTTTGAACAGGGTATTCTCCTGTTTCATTGTAGAAATATATTTTCCATATATGAAATAAAGCTCGTCAAAATCTCCTGCTAAAAACATATCTGTCAGAATCTCACCTATTGCCATGCAACCGGAGTAATTCAGCTCTGCCAGATGGGGATAGGAAAAAGGTATGTGAACATTTCTTTTTGCATAAAATTTATGGGATTTATTACCAATAGGGATAAATAAAAATTCTTTATCGGTATACCTGGAAACAACTGAATCGGTAAGCCTGAAAATGTTATTATTAAAAGCACCGCACAGGCCTTTATCACCTGTTACAGGTACAATAGCAATTTTCTTCACATCTCTTTCTATCATCAATTTATGGGCAAAATTCTCATCAAGTCTGTTAAATACCCTGCTCATCATAGATTTTAATTTTTCAGAATAAGGTCTGCAGGCTATTACGGCATTTTCCGCTTTTTTTATCCTTGCTGCTGCAACAAGTTTCATAGCCCTTGTTATTTCCTGGATATTTTCAACACCTTTTATTCTCTTTTTTACTTCTCTTGCTTTAGGCATATTTTACTCACTCTTTACAAAAATCTTCTGACCCGGACTATATTCGCGTTATACATTACACATCACGCATTAAGACTCAGATTCCTCGGTTTTTACAAACATCTTTTTAAATTCTTCCAGAACTTTATCAAATTCCCGGGCCAGTTCATCGGAGAAATCTCCTGTTTCTTTTATATTACTCAGAAGGCCCCTGTGTTTTTCTTCCATATAAGTAAGATACTCTTTTTCAAAACGTTCTACATCTGTAAGACGAATATCATCTAAATAACCATTGGCAGCAGCATATATGATAGCGACCTGTTTTTCTACAGGTATGGGCTGAAACTGTCTCTGTTTGAGAGATTCCAGAATACGTTCACCTCTGGTAAGCTGTGCCTGTGTGGCTTTATCAAGATCTGAACTGAATTTTGAAAAAGCAGCCAGTTCTCTGTACTGGGCAAGTTCAAGCCTCAGAGGGCCTGCAACCTTTTTCATAGCTTTTATCTGGGCAGAACCTCCCACTCTCGATACGGAAAGACCTGCATCCATTGCAGGGCGTATACCCTGATAAAACATATCTGTAGAAAGAATTATCTGGCCATCTGTAATTGAAATAAGATTTGTAGGAATATAGGCCGATACGTCTCCTACCTGTGTTTCATTGATAGGTAAAGCCGTAAGAGAGCCTCCTCCTTTTTCCTCACTGAGCTTTGAACTCCTTTCCAGGAGTCTGGAATGAAGGAAAAATACATCGCCCGGATAGGCTTCTCTTCCCGGCGGTCTTCTGAGAAGGAGTGATATTTCTCTATAGGCCTGGGCATGTTTTGTAAGATCATCATATATAATCAGTACATCTTTACCGTTATCTCTGAATTCCTCTCCCATAGCACAGCCGGCAAAAGGAGCAATATACAACAAAGAAGCAGGATCTTTTGCATTTGCCACCACTACTATTGTATAATCCATGGCTCCATGATGGGTCAAAACATCTACAACCTGGGCGACAGTAGACGTTTTCTGTCCTATTGCAACATATATACATATGACATTTTCTCTCTTTTGATTTATAATAGTATCAATCGCAATAGCAGTTTTACCTGTCTGGCGGTCACCTATTATAAGTTCTCTCTGCCCTCTTCCTATAGGTACAAGGGCATCTATTACCTTCAGGCCTGTCTGGAGCGGTTGTTTCACAGGTTGACGTTCTATAACCTTGGGAGCTACATATTCGATGGTTCTGAATTTATCCGTATATACAGACCCTTTACCATCGAGAGGCTGCCCCAGGGGATTTACAACTCTCCCTTTAAGAGCTTCTCCTACAGGAACCTGAATAATTTTCCCCGTTCTTTTTACAATATCCCCTTCCTGTATTTCTTTTGTATCACTGAGTATGACACATCCAACATTATCTTCTTCCAGGTTAAGGGCAATACCGTAAACATTACCGGGAAACTCCAGCATTTCTCCTGATTGAACTGCTGTAAGTCCATGAATACGGGCAATATTATCTCCTACCTGAATAACAGTGCCTACGTCTACCTCCTCAAGGTCAGTCCGGTAATTGGCAATCTGCGCCTTCAAAATTGCCGTAATTTCTTCAGGCCTTATACTCAAACTAAAAACACCTTCTTTCCAAAATCCCACATAAATTATTTAGATAAACTGCCTCTTTTTATCTAAATCCTGATTTTACGCCATTTAAAATGAATTTTTCTGTAAATTATATACCGGACATTTCCTGTTCTATTCTATTTAAATGACCGGTCACACTGCCATCATAAATCTTATCTTCAATTCTGACTATTAAGCCACCTATTATAGAAGAGTCAATGTTAATCTCAAGTTTAACACTTTTACCGGTTCTGGCCGAAAGGGCAGTTTCCAGTTCCTTCTGTTCCCTGACACCGGGAGGAAAAGCTGACGTAACGTAAGCGATTACAATATTGCTGTTTTCCAGAATTATCTGAGAAAAAATTTCCGATATACAGAAAAAAAGACTTTCTCTTTTTTTATCAACCAGTAAAGATATAAAATCAAAGGTTACCTTACACATACCGGAACCGAATATATTATAGAGAATTTCCTTTTTTTTAACAGAAGTTATACGGGGAGAAAGGAGTATTTTCTTTAAATCTTCATTTCCATTCAATATATCTGTAAAATAAATTAATTCCTTTTCCACCTGATTTATTATATTCTGTTCAAGACAGACTGAATAAAGTGCCCCTGCATATCGCCTGGCAATGAGTCTATCGCTCATGATTTAAGTTCTCCAATAAATTCATTTATCAACTCTCTGTTAGATGCTTCGTCTATATTCTTTTTAATTAATCTGGAAGCTATGTTTACAGCAAGGCCGGACACATCCTTACGGAGTTCTCCTATGGCCTTTTCTTTTTCAAGATTTATCTGATTCTGACCTTCCTGTTTCATCTTTATAACTTCTTCTCTACCCTTTTCCATAAGCTCAGCTTTAATCTTTTCTCCCTTTTGAGTGGCTTCATTCACTATGGATTGAGCCTCTTTAAAAGATTCCTTTAACTTATCTTCATAATCCTGTTTGAATTTAAGGGCTTCTTCTTTAGCCTCTTCTGCTCTGTTTAGATCAGACGTTATTTTATCCTGTCTATCCTGTAAAATCCGCATTAAAGGTCGAAATAATTTCCACCTGAGAAGACCAAAAAGAATAAAGAAATTAATTATCTGAACCAGTAAAGTTAAATCAGGAGCATTACCACTCTCCATAATTCCAACTCCTAACCTGTTTTTATAATATTACTTTCCAAGCATTTTCATAACAGGCTCTATAAAAGAAACAAGCTTCATAGAAATAAAAAGTGCATAAAGAGCAAGGGATTCAATAAAAGCCAGACCTATAATCATCGTAAGCTGTATTTTGGACTGAGCTTCAGGATTACGTCCTATTGCCTCCAGACCTGCTGCAATAGCTCTTGCCTGTCCGAGAGCAGCAAACATTGCACTCAATGCAATGGCAAGACCTCCAGATATAAGAGCTGCTGCTATAATTGTAGATAATCCCTGTTCCATAAGAATTCCTCCTTAAAAATTTCTTAAATGACTTTACAGTCATAACCAGTAATGAGAACCTGTATTCGCGTTACGCGTTACGATTCTCCATATAAATCTTTACAGGCAGTTGAAAACTACCATCACCGGTATAAGCTAAAAAATTCACCTCCTCAGTGGTGTTCACCTGCCATAGCTGCAATATAAGAAAAAGTTAATATAGAAAATATCAAAGCCTGAATCGCTCCGGTTAATAATCCTATTCCCATAACTATTAAAGGCAAAGGGCTCACAATAACAAGAGACATTATAGAACCTTTTGTTGCCAGGAGTTCTGTCACAACAGCTATTAAAGCTGCCAGTATGGAATGTTCTCCCATAATATTACAGAACAATCTGACTGTAAGAGAAAAAATTCTTATAAAATGTTCCAGTATATTCAAAAATAGAAAGAGTGCAGTAAGAGCAGGAGCAAGAATTACGAGAAGAACAATATTTCCTGCACTCAACGGGTTAACGAGTGTTTTCACAACCTCCGGAACAGGGCCGAGATAATGAAATAAATATTTTTTTACTCCTAAAGCCCTGATACCACAGTAATTATAATAAACTACTGCCGATACTGCCAGAGCAAGAGGGGTATTCAAATTGCCAGTAGGAGGCTGAAATATAAGACCTGATTTTTCCTCAAACATACAATTAACACCGAATAGAGTAAATTCTTTTTCAATAGCAGGCATACCAAACATCCAGAATAATTTAAGTATGCCTCCCGGTATGACCCCAAGCCAGTTAGAAAAGAGAACAAAAAGAAATATCGTTCCTACAAGAGGAACATATTCCTTCCCTTTTGGACCTATCATATCAGTAGCAAGATTATTCAAAAATTCCACTATAACTTCAAATATATTCTGTATTTTTGATTTTGGTAATTTTTCAAGTTTACCTGAAATAAAAAAAGCACATACTACAAGAAATATCATAATAAGAAAGGTCATAGCTTCAACCGATATATCTATCTGAGAATGTCCCACTTTTAAAATGATATTACTGACTTCATGTTCCAAAATTACTTCCTCCTGAAAGTTTTAGATTTTATTAAAAAATCATCTTACACTTTCACTATATTTTTGTTTACAATAAAGCTTTCCCATAAAAATAAAAAGAGCACAAAATTTATACTGACAAGGAAAGATATGGCATTTAATTCAGTAAATTTCACTATAGCCCACATAAATCCTCCCAGTAAAATTAATTTTGCCGGAAGAAGTCCTATATAAAAGATCCGCCATATCTTATTTTTATGTTCAAAAATATTTCTCGAAAACATATAGAGAAAAGAGAAATTCAATATACTCATAAAAATTCCTGCAGAAATTCCCCATAATATAAAGTTATCTTTTAACATAAGAGAGAGTAATGAAAAGAATAATGCTGCCACAATGGCTTTTAAAAAAATTTTTCTTAAAAGATTATCACTCATTACTTTATTCCTTGTTATCGTAATGCGTGACGCCTGATGCGTGACGCCGGGTCCGTATTACATGTTCCTGCCTGTAACTAAGAATCGTGACGCGTAAGCGTGACGCGTGACGCGGGTCTGTATTACATGTTCCTGCCTGTAATCCTGTAACCGGTTACAATCCCCAGAAAAGTAAAAGATATAATAAATACGGGATAAGTATTAAAAATTCCGTCCATATACATACCGGTTAATATTCCAAGGAGAAGAGATACAAACAATTTTGACCTGGTACGAAAAAATAATTTTATATGAGTCATTATCTTTAAAGTGTCTATTCAAAATCCGCGGGAGGACTCGAAATAAAACCGAAATAATATCTTATCGCATCGACTATTCTTCCGGCTGCATGGCCGTCACCGTAGGGATTTATAGCCCTGCTCATTCTGTTATATTCTTCATTATCATCAAGTAATCTGGCGGCTTCTTTATAAATATTATTTCTTTCTGTACCGACCAGTTTTGCTGTTCCTCTCTGAACACCTTCAGGTCTTTCGGTAGTTCTCCTTAATACCAGAACAGGTTTCCCCATAGAAGGAGCTTCTTCCTGAATACCTCCGGAATCTGTCAGTATAATAAAACTTTTCTTCTGCAAATTAATCAGAGCAGGATAATCCATCGGTTCTACAAGGTGGATCCTGTCATGTCCTTCAAGTACAGGATATACTGTTTCTCTTACAACAGGATTTTTGTGTACGGGAAATACTATTTCCGTATCTTTATAATCATTTATAAGCTGAAGGAGAGCTTTACAGATATTCTCCATAGGTTCTCCCCAGTTTTCTCTTCTATGGGTTTCTACAAAAATTATCCTGTTTTTGCTCTGTGATATATAAGAAGGAAGATAATCTTTTTCGTCCGTCACTTTTAAAATGGAAAAAAGGGCATCTATAACGGTATTACCTGTAATAAATATACCGGAATTTATACCGCAATGTAACAGATTATTTTTTGCCTGAACGGTAGGGGCAAAATGGAGATTACATATTACACTTGCAAGGCGCCTGTTAATCTCTTCCGGGAAAGGATTGTATATATAATCTGTTCTGAGACCTGCTTCAACATGTCCTACTTTTATCTGTTGATAAAAAGCTGCAAGACTGGCAGAAAAAACTGTTGTAGTATCCCCCTGAACAAGGATCATATCAGGTTTTTCCTGTTTTAACACATCTTCCACCCCTGCAAGGGCACGACATGTTATTTCCGAAAGGCTCTGCCTATCCTGCATTATATCCAGATCATAATCAGGCTTTATAGAAAAGAAATTCAAACACTGATCCAGCATTTCCCTGTGCTGTGCCGTAACCAGAATTTTAGAGATAATGTCATCTGGAAAATTATTTAAAGCTGAAACTACAGGAGCCATTTTAACTGCTTCAGGTCTTGTTCCGAATATAGTTATAATTTTTATTTTTTTCATAATCTTAACGGGCTACGTAATTTAATGCCAGAGCTGCAACCCCCATAAATCCGCTGATAAGATAAATAAAGAGCACTGCCTGTCTGTGATTTAAACCAAGCTTCAGTAACTGATGGTGAAAATGTTCTTTATCAGGCTGGAAAATGGGTCTTCCTTTCAAAAATCTTCTCACTATTGCAGAGGTAGTATCAAAAATAGGTAAAGCAAATACAAGAATGGGAACGCCGAAGGCAAGAGTAGCTGTACTTTTAAGAGCACCTACTATGGAAAGAGCGGCAAGCATATAGCCTAAAAACAAAGAGCCCGTATCACCCATAAAGATCTTTGCAGGATTGAAATTATATCTTAAAAATCCACAGCAACTGCCCATTAAAGCAAGAAGTAAGATAGCCACAAGGATCTGTCCCTTCTGCATGGCAATCATAAATAAAACAAAACAGGAGATTCCAGTTACGCCTGCCAGGAGTCCATCAAGACCATCTATAAGATTAAGGGCATTGGTAAGCCCTACAACCCACAGTATTGTAAGTCCCACACTCATCCAGGAAGGGAGAAAGAACATACCGTTAAAAGGATTGCTTAAAAATTCCACTTTAATTCCGAATAAAACTAAAATAACTGCCGCAATAATCTGTCCTGCCAGTTTTACCTTTGCAGGAAGAGCATATTTATCATCAAAAACCCCCAGGATAAGTATAAAAGTACCTCCGATAAAAAGACCGAGTAACTGTGTCCAGAGTCTTGTCATAAGAATATTTCTATCCATAATACCGAAATAAAACACCACTACAAGGGTAAGAATAAAACCGCCGTAAACGGCAAGACCTCCTGCCTGGGGCATAGGAACTTTATGAACTTTTCGCGGACTCGGAGCAGCAACTATATTGGCCCAGAAAGAAAATTTTCTGACAAGAGGGGTAAGGGCACAGCTTATAAGAAGGGCTACCATAAAGGTAATCCCGTAACTTGCACTCAGCATAAATAATAAGCCTCCTTATAATATAACACAACGAATTTTCAGAGCATCTTCAATGTCTCCCCTTTACTCTCGAAAAAACATTTATTTAAACTTTAAAAATGAATCTCTCCGTATACCCCCGTTATTATATCATTCTCCAGAGAAATATTCAATTCCTTTTGTAAGTTTTCACAAAACATATGAGTATATGTAAAAAGTTTTAGTATTTTATCACTGGAGAGGAAATTTGTCAAACAGGACAGGGATTTATACGAGAATCGTGACGCGTAACGCGTAACGCGTGACGGGAGGAACAGATTCTCATTCTTCGTTGTGACCGAAACGGTCATAGCTGTTTTCAGGATTGCCAGGATTTTTTCATCGGGCAAATTTTTATACTCTAATTACAAGTTATAAATGAAAATTCCTATACTCTTTAATTATAAGAAGCACTTATCTTTTGTAATTCTCTTACTGTTCTGAGCATAAGCAATTAATATTTTAATATGTTATAAAGCAGATTAAATAAGATTTTCTGACTTTTCACTTCTCACTTCAGTAATTACCAGAAAAATTACTCTTTCTTAATCGAAGAAAAAGAAGGAAAAAGAGAAACAAAAAGAGAAAAGGATTAAGGAAAGAGGTGAATTTAAAATGTTCGGTTTTCTGAAAAAGAAAAAAGAAAATAACAAAGCTGAAGGCAATCTGCCTCAGGTAACAATTGTAACCGATAAAGGAGACATAGTCCTGGAGCTTTTTAAAAACGACGCACCGAATACCGTAAAAAATTTTACGGATTTAATAAAAAAGAAATTTTATGACGGCCTTACCTTTCACAGGGTAATAGATGATTTTATGGTTCAGGGAGGATGTCCTCACGGCACGGGAACAGGAGGCCCCGGATACCAGATTAAATGTGAAATAAATAAAAGAAAACACCTGACAGGAACCCTCTCTATGGCAAATGCAGGGCCTGATACGGGAGGAAGCCAGTTTTTTATAACTCACTCTTCTCAGCCCCACCTGGACGGAAAACATACAATTTTCGGCCATGTCATATCAGGTATGGATACAGTGATGAAAATAAAAAAAGGAGATAAAATAAAAGAAATTAAAATAGTGAAGAGTGAGTAGTGAAGAGTGAAGAGAAATATATCATTTTTCACTTTTCACTTTTCACTTTTCACTTTTTTAAAAAACCTGGAGGACTTTTTTTAATTTTGTAGTAATTATTTACTAAAGTAAAAAAACAGGAGAACAGTAACTATGGAAAACAATTATAATATTGTCTTTCTTTTCCTCCTGGCAGGTGCTGCCATGGGACTTACCGGTATGGGACTGGCTACTCTTATAAGGCCTCATAAGCCAAACGAAATCAAACTTGACACCTATGAATGCGGCCCGAAAACAATAGGAAAAAGCTGGATTCAGTATAATTTCAGATTTTACACCTATGTTCTGGTCTTTTTGTTATTTGACGTAGAAGTTGTTTATCTCACACCATGGGCACAGGTATTTAAAGATATCAAAGATAACGGCCTTGTTTATAAAGGTATGGAGATTTTACCGAAAGAAGTAAGCGGACTGTTTATTTTTACAGAAATGCTCATATTCCTTCTAATTCTGATTATAGGCCTCATTTACGCATGGAAAAAAGGAGGACTGGCCTGGGAAAAAGAACATAGAGAAGTCAAAAGGATGGCAGGACCGTAAAGTCAGGAATCACGCATCAAGATATATATAATGAAGAAGGTGAAAATTTGACGTCACAGGAATTAATAAATAAAGTTAAGGAATATTTTTCTCAGGAAATTATAAAAACAGAGGAAAATTTTGATATAACCATTTATATAGAAAGTAGCAATATATTAAAGGTAATGAAAGAACTTAAAGAAAATCCTGTCTTTGATTTCAATTATCTTATGTGCCAGACAGGAGTGGATTACCCTCCGGAAAAATTCGAAATAGTCTATCATCTCTGCTCCCTCGAAAAAAAACATCGTCTATGTGTTAAAGTCTCAGTATCAAGAGAAAATCCTTCACTTACTTCTGTATGCGATATATGGAAAGCTGCCGAATGGCATGAAAGGGAAATTTTCGATCTCTTCGGCGTTAATTTCGAAGGCAATCCCGACATGAGACGTATCCTTTTACCTGAAGATTTTACCGGCCATCCCCTGAGAAAAGATTTTAACAGCCCGGAAGTGGTACCGTCTCCAGATAAAAAAGAATTGACTAAAGCTAAAAAAGGAGATGCCCTATGAGTGATATTTTAAAAACAGAAGAATTTCTTGTAAACATGGGGCCACAGCATCCTGCCACTCATGGTGTATTGAGACTCCTTCTTACACTGAACGGTGAAATCGTTGTAAGATCTGTGCCACATGTAGGATATTTACACCGTTCTACAGAAAAAATCCTGGAGAACAGAGAATATATTCAGGTTATTCCATATCTTGACAGGATGGATTATCTTGCTGCTATGTGCAATGAACTACCCTATGTTCTTGCTATGGAAAAGCTTATGAATATAGAAGTTCCGGAAAGAGCACAGACAATAAGGGTAATAATATTCGAATTAAACAGAATTGTAAGCCATGTTATGTGGTGGGGGAATTTTGGACTGGAGCTCGGTGCCTTTACTCCCATGCTCTACGGTTTCAGAGAAAGAGAAGAAGGACTCAACCTGTTTGAATCCATATCAGGCCAGAGGCTTACCTATAATTATATGAGGATAGGCGGAGTGGCAAGAGATTTACCGGAAGATTTTCCTCAAAAAGCAAAGAATTTCTTAAAGATAGTTAAAGAAAAACTCAAAGACTATGATGATCTTATTACAAACAATGTTATATTTCAACAGAGAACAAAAAATATAGGTATAATAACTCCTGAACTTGCCATAAACTATGGCCTGAGCGGCCCTATGCTGAGAGGGTCAGGTATTAAATGGGATGTAAGAAAAGGTGACCCTTACTGCGGGTATGAACATTATGATTTTGAAATACCTGCGGGAGAAAAGGGAGATGTATTTGACAGGTATATGGTAAGATACAATGAGATAATTCAGAGTTCAAGAATAGTAGAACAGGCTCTGGAAAAACTCAAAGCAGGAGATATTATGGCAAAAATACCTAAAAAGATAGCTCCTCCGAAAGGAGAAATCTATTTCAGAGTAGAAAGCCCCAGAGGAGAACTAGGTGTTTATATTGTAAGTGACGGAGGAACAAAACCTTACAGATTTAAAGTAAGAGCACCCAGTTTCTGCAATCTGAGTATATCAGAAGAAGTTATGAAGAATTGTTTTATGGCAGATCTTCCTGCCATTATAGGAAGTATAGATTTTATTTTAGGTGATGTAGACAGATAATTTTGACCAGGATTTATAGGATTTATGGGATTACCAGGATGATAAATAGAATTACTTTACTTAAAAGTTCTAATCCCGGTAATTATTTAATCCCGAAAATCCCGATCAAAAACAAAGTTTTAGATAAAAATTAAGTAGAGGCAGTTTATCTAAATAATTTAATCGTGACGTGCAACGCGTGACGGGTGGGAAAAATCCGGTTACAAGAATCTTTAAAAATTTTAGGAGAAGATTATGTTAAAATATCTGGATTATATCTATAATCTTAATCATCTGTGGAAATTCCTGGGAGAACATACAGGATTTCTTCCTTCATGGGTAAAGGTATTTATTGCAGGAGGTTTTTCCATTGTTCTCATAGCAGCTTTTCTTGTTATTATGGTTATGTTTCAGACATGGCTTGAACGTAAAGAGGCCGGCCATATACAGAGCAGACATGGCCCTATGAGAGTCGGTCTCTGGCATGGATGGGCTCAGCCGCTGGCTGATACCATTAAATTATTATTAAAAGAAGATATTACACCAAAAGGTGTGGATCTGTGGGTTTTTCGTCTTGCTCCCATAATTGTGTTCATACCGTCTTTCATGGCCTATGTATGTATTCCCTTTGGCAACGGTATGACAGCATCGGATTTGAATGTAGGTATAATATATATAGTAGCAGTTACAAGCCTTGTAGTAACGGCCATTATTATGGCAGGATGGTCTGCAGGAAACAAATATGCCATCATGTCTGCTTTCCGATCGGGAGCACAGATTGTAAGTTATGAAGTGCCCATGGTTATAAGTATATTAAGTGTCATAATTATAGTCGGCTCATTTAAAATGGGAGATTTTGTAATGGCACAGCAAAATTTATGGCTTGTTTTCCTTCAGCCACTCGCCTTTTTGATTTATTTTATTTCAGCAGTGGCGGAAACCAACAGAGCACCTTTTGATCTCCCTGAAGCAGAATCGGAAATAGTGGCAGGATATTTCATCGAATATACAGGTATGAAATTCGCTCTTTTCTTTCTCGCAGAATATACCAATATGGTTACAGTGTCTGCCGTTGCTACTACATTATTCCTGGGAGGATGGACGCTCTTCGGACTGGAACAAATTATCCCACCGTTCCTTATATTCCTTGGTAAAGTCCTTGCCCTTATATTTGTCATTATATGGTTCAGATGGACTTTTCCCAGGTTAAGGGTAGATCAACTTATGAATTTCTGCTGGAAAGTTCTTCTGCCCCTTTCCCTTATAAATCTCGTATTTACAGGACTTCTGTCGATTTTAGGATTATATAATATATATCATTTCTAGAAAGGTTTTAATATGATTAACTTTATTACCTTTTCAATATTAGCGATAATTTTAATAGTTTCTGCAATATTCATAGTAATTAAAAAAAATATATTCCATGCCAGTCTGATTTTAATGCTCTTTCTCTTTGCCATGGCAGGTATGTATATATCTCTTAAAGCCGAACTGGCAGGTACACTTCAGGTTCTTGCCTATGTAGGCGGTGTGACAACATTTATTCTTTTTGTCGTTATGCTCACAAACAGGCTGACAGATACGTCTGTAGACAGGTTTAACAAACAGAGATTAATTGCACTGGGAACCATAATCTGTGTATTTCTGTCCTTTTTAATTCCTGTCTGTCTGAGCCTGCCTTTAAATCAAAATCCTGTTAACTTCAATGAAGAACTTATGGATATAGGACGGCTCCTGTTAAGTGATTATATACTATCTTTCGAACTAATTTCCATAATACTGACGGTAAGTATGATAGGAGCAATAATCCTGGTAAAAAAGGAGGAGACCAATTAAATGCCTATTATCTATTATGTGATACTCAGTGCAATTCTTTTCTCTATAGGTCTGTACGGAGTACTCACAAGAAGAAATGCCATATCTATACTCCTCTGTATTGAAATAATGCTGAATTCTGCAAATCTGAATGTTATAGCATTTTCAAGATACTGGCCTGACCCTGCAAGGGGAACAGTATTTGTTCTTTTTATTATAGGTCTTGCCGCAGCAGAAGCTGCCGTAGGTCTTGCAATTATAATTTCCTATTACAGAAAAGCAGAAGCAATTGATGTTGATAATATAAATATTTTAAAATGGTAAGATGATAGAGGAACTCTATGATAGGAGGATAAGCCGTAAGGCGAAAAACAGTTTATGTTATATAATTATGTATGGTTAATTCCATTATTTCCATTTATTTCTTTCATATTAACCCTCTTACCTCAGATAAGGCAGATGAAAGGAACTTATAAAGGCTCCTATGTGGCAATAGGTTCAATGGCTTTATCCACAATTTATTCATTTCTTATACTGGTTTCGGTCATTATGGAAGGCCATAATTTTACAGTAAAAAATATATATATGAGATGGATGACGGTTGGAAAATGTCCTATAGAAATAGGAGTAATGGTTGATCAACTGAGTGCTGTAATGTTATTAATGGTCTCTTTTGTAGGCATGTTAATCTTTATATATTCCAGAGATTATATGGGCCATGATAAAAGATTTTCAAGATTTTTCACCTATCTTTCCCTCTTCGGTGCATCTATGCTGGGGCTTGTCATAGCGAATAATTTTCTTCTTTTATTCATATGCTGGGAATTAGTAGGAGTATGTTCCTATTTACTCATCGGTTTCTGGTTTGAAAAAACCTCTGCAGCAAATGCAGGAAAAAAAGCCTTCATAACTACGAAGATAGGTGATCTCGGTATATCTATAGCTCTTATGATTATACTGTGGTCATCTGCACAATACGGAGGCTCTATGACATTTAACTTCTTCCCCCATGATGATAAAAAAGGATTTTTTGATATGTTACCCCTTATACCCGGATGGGTTTTAACATTAATAGCTCTCTTTTTATTTCTGGGAGCAATGGGAAAATCAGCACAGTTTCCACTTCATGTATGGCTTCCTGATGCGATGGAAGGTCCTACGTCAGTCAGTGCATTAATCCATGCAGCAACAATGGTGGCAGCAGGTGTCTATCTTGTAGGGAGAACGTATCCAATATTTGTAGCAGCAGTTATTCCTCTCCTGGTAGTAGCAATGATCGGTGCATTTACTGCTGTATTTGCTGCGACAATAGCAGTTACGGCAAATGATATAAAAAGAGTTCTTGCCTATTCTACACTGAGCCAGTTAGGCTATATGATGTTAGGGCTGGGAGTGGGAGGATATACGGCAGGATTATTCCACCTTATAACACATGCTTTCTTTAAAGCTCTTCTCTTCTTAGGAAGCGGCAGTGTAATACATGGAATGAACGGTGAACAGGATATATGGAAAATGGGAGGCCTTCATAAACATATGAAATGGACCTGTTATACCTTCCTTGCAGGCACTCTCTGTCTTATAGGTTTTCCTGTAATTACAAGCGGTTTTTACAGTAAAGACGAAATTCTTGCTTCGGCATTCACTTTCGGAGAAAGATGCACTCATAATATGCCTTCATATATACCGTCATATATAGGATATTTGGGCTTCATTCCTTTACTTATGGGCCTTGCAGGCGTATTTCTGACAGCATTTTATATGACCCGGTGTTTCACCCTTACATTTCTGGGAAATAAAGTTCGTTCCCATGTTCACCCTCATGAATCATCACCTGTTATGTATGTTCCTCTCGTCATACTTGCAATATGTTCGATTCTCCTGGGAGCAGTCGGTATTCCGGGAATGAGCCTCTTCCACAGTTTTGTTCATTTTGCCGGTGTGGAAGGTATGAACACAGGAGGTATTTATGTATTCGGAGAAGCAGAAGGGCCTAACTGGATTATAATGATTATTTCGGTATTGCTGGGTTTTTCCGGTATAGGTCTCGGATATGTGTTCTACGGTGTAAAGGTAGTTAAACCGGAAGAAACATTTATAAAATCTATTCTAAAGCCTGTTCATAGTCTGGTCAATACAATAAGTGAACAGATTACTTATATTACAACCAGATTACCTGTAAAAATTATGCTTATTCTGACACTGCTGTATAAACTCATATATACAGTGGTTAAAAACAAATACTTTTTTGATGAAATATACAGATACTGCATCATATGTGTTATGCTTATGATTGCACAGTTCTGTTATGTTATAGATAAATTTATAGTAGATAAGTTTGTAGATCTATGGGCATATATTATGCTGTTTATAAGCCGTATAAAGAGATGGATAGATGACCATATAGTGGACGGAATTGCAGTAAACGGCTGGGGATATATAAGTATCCAGGGAGGTAAATACCTGACATACCTTCAGACAGGCAATATACAGCAATATATTATGGCCATATGTCTCGGTATAATATTTCTTGTTATTATAGGTTCTGTAATTGGTTCCTTCAGTTCCATATCATGGTTATCGATAAAATAAATTTTTTGTATAGATTTACTATAAATAAGGCTTTTGCAGAGTTTTACATAACATATATGATAGAGTCGAAATTTATAAAATAAAAAGGAGTTGACGAGATGTTAAGTGCTATTACATTCCTGCCATTACTGGGAGCACTCATAATATTATTCCTGAATAAAAATGATAAAGAGTATATAAAAATCACCTCCCTTATCTCAAGCGGTATAAGTCTTATCCTGTCACTGATTCTCTATGTGGGGGCTCAGACAAATGTTATTAACCTGCCCGGTGGAAAAACCTTTGAATTATTTCAATGGGAAGGTCCTTTTTCCTGGATCAGATTCGGTGCTCTTGATCAAAAGGGGTTTTCCATCAATTATTTTGTAGGAGTAGACGGAATAAGTTTACCTATTGTAGTTCTGACTACATTACTCACATTTCTTTCAATTCTCTATTCAGGTAAATATATAACTAAAAGAATAAAGGAATATTTTTTCCTCTTTTTACTTTTAGAGACAGGTATGCTGGGAGTGTTTATTTCTCTGGATTTCTTTCTCTTTTATGTATTCTGGGAAGTCTGTCTCGTACCTATGTATTTCTTAATAGGTATATGGGGTGGCCCGAAGAAAGAATATGCGGCAATAAAATTCTTTTTATATACACTGGTAGGCAGTATGGGTATGCTGGTAGCCATCTTGATACTCTTTTTCAATACCAGTCCTCATACATTAAATATGCTGGAAATTACGGCACAGAATCCTCTTGCAGGGAAATTTGCCCTGGGAGCTCTTACATTCTGGCTTATGTTTATAGGTTTTGCCATAAAAGTGCCTATGTTCCCATTCCATACATGGTTGCCACTGGCCCATGTAGAAGCACCTACTGCAGGCAGTGTAATACTTGCAGGTATTCTTCTTAAGATGGGTACATACGGTTTTTTAAGGGTAGTTCTTCCTATGATGCCGGAAGCATCTGCTGTATTTGCCTTCCCTCTGGTTATACTGGCCTTTATAAGTATTGTTTACGGCTCTTACTGTGCTCTTGCCCAGACTGATTTAAAAAAGCTTGTAGCCTATTCGAGTGTAAACCATATGGGCTATGTTATGCTCGGCATAGCTGCATCCTATGCAGCTACACCTGCAGGAAATGATGCAATGGAAAAAATAATCAATTTCAAAGCAACTGCTCTTAACGGTGCCGTTATGCAGATGGTAAGCCACGGACTTATAACGGGAGCGCTCTTCTTCCTGGTAGGTGTAATTTATGAAAGAGCCCATACAAGGGATCTGAACAGTTTCGGAGGTCTCGGTGTGAATCTTCCTGTATATGCAGGTTTCTTCATGCTTTTTGCCATGGCTTCTCTGGGACTTCCGGGATTATGCGGTTTTATAGGAGAATTTCTTGTTTTCCTGGGAGCCTATGGTGTCGGTCCTTATGCTACAGGACTTATTATCCCTCTGCAGATTATAGTAGGTCTCTCGCTTCTCGGAGTGGTACTGACTGCAGGTTATATGCTGTGGTCTGTACAGCGTATATTCATGGGGCCTCTGAACGAGAAGTGGAAAGACCTGACCGATATGAGTGTAGTAGAACTGGGAAGCCTTACACCGCTTATGGTTCTCACAGTATTACTTGGTATTTATCCTGCTCTTGTTATCGATATGATAAATAAAAGTGTATTATATATTCTCAACACTCTGAATCTGTAAGAGTTATTAAGGAGGAATATGCTTGTTTATAACTATACAAAATCTGGCACCTGAGATAATTCTCTGTGTCGGAGCTCTTCTGATACTATGTGTGGATGCCTTTTTCCCTAAAATAAAGAAATATTATTTCGGTCTTGCAGCGTGGATGTTCACGTTTCTGAGCTTTTTAAGTCTTTATTTTTTAACAGGCTACGGAAAAAGTGCTGTTATTTTTCAGGGAAGCTATTCGACAGACGGCTTCGCTCTGTTCTGCAAGGCTCTCATATTTATTGCAGGTTCTATAATACTCTTATTTTCCATAGCTTATGTATACAGACATATTCATTATAAAACTGAATTTTTTGCTCTCATATTATTTTCATTGATGGCCATGAGTGTCCTTGTATCATCTACAGATTTAATACTCATTATACTTGCCTTTGAATTTGTAAGTATTCCGAGCTATATACTTGTCGGTTATCACAGAGATGACATTAAATCAAAAGAAGCAAGCCTGAAATATTTCCTCTTCGGAACTGTATCTGCTGCTATTTTGATTATGGGTGCTTCTTTTCTTTACGGTCTTACGGGAGAAACAAATATATATCATATAGCAAAGGCTCTGGCCGGCACAGGAGATGTACTTATACCGGGATATAAATGGCTTACTCTTCTTGCTCTTGTTTTAGTAGGAGCAGGGTTTGGATTTAAAATAGGAATGTTTCCTTTCCAGATGTGGGTTCCCGATGTATATGAAGGAGCACCAACTCCTATTACCGCTTTCCTCGCAGCAGCGTCCAAAACTGCAGGTATAGCTATTTTATTGAGGTTCTTTTTTGTAGTATTTAAAAATAATATTCCTGTAAACTGGTGTGCCATACTGCTTGTATTGTCAATAATAACAATGTTTACAGGTAATCTTATGGCAATAAGCCAGAACAATATCAAAAGGATGCTCGGTTATTCCAGTATTGCCCATGTAGGATATATACTTGCAGGAATAGTCGGTATTTATCATTACAGCCATACAGGAACTGTATTAAGTGTCTCCCCTATTCTTATATATCTTACAGCATATATATATATGAATCTCGGAGCATTTGCAGTAGTAATACTTGCAGAGGACATGACAGGAGATAATATAGATGAATATGCCGGTCTTGGAACCAGGTATCCTCTTCTTGCATTTATGCTTACAGTGTTTCTGCTGTCACTTGCAGGACTGCCGCCTCTCGCAGGTTTTATAGGGAAATTTTTCATCTTCGGTGAAATAGTAAATGCATCTTACTATGTTCTTGTAATACTGGCTGTATTAAACAGTGTTATAAGTGTTTATTATTACTTCAGGGTGGTCCATTTCATGTATTTTGTCGCACCTCCGGAAAATGATAAGAAACCTGTTTATTCATACAGTATTCTTACACTGGCAGCCATGTATATATGTTTTGCAGGAACGATCTTTATGGGCATAAAACCTAACTGGATTGTAGATCTTGCCAGCAGGGCTTTAATCATTATAGATGTAAGATAATAATAATTGGTCTTTCCTCGCGTCACGCATCATGCGTCACGGGTCACGACGATAAAAGGAGTAAACGTTATGAGTTATTTAAAAGAGATATTTACAGTAGTAGCAGATTTACCGGGAGGGCAGATACTGCAGGGTGCAACTGATGTTGTATTTAACTGGTCCAGGCGCTCATCTCTATGGCCTATGACATTCGGCCTTGCCTGCTGTGCCATAGAAATGATGGCTGCCGCAGCATCCCGCTATGATATAGACCGTTTTGGGGCAGGACTTTACAGACCATCACCGAGACAGTCCGATTTGATGATAGTGGCAGGAACTGTTACACACAAAATGGCACCTCTGGTTAAAAGACTTTATGAACAGATGCCTGAACCAAGGTATGTAATTTCCATGGGAAACTGTGCCAATACAGGAGGTATATATAAATATGATTCCTATTCCGTTTTACTGGGAGTAGATAAAATCGTGCCGGTAGATGTTTATATTCCGGGATGTCCCCCCAGGCCGGAATCTCTTTTATATGGTCTCATAAAACTTCAGGAAAAAATAGATAATGAAAAATTTACACAGGTATTTTATTGATATTTTGTAAGCGTTCAGCAGTTAGCTATCAGCTTATGTAATTCTAATAAAAGCTGACTGATTACTACTGATAGCTGAACGCTTATGATATTTTTATAAACACCGCAGAAATAGGAGAAACATTATGCTTAATCAATTACGGGAAGCCTTTAAACAGGCAGATAAAGAATTTAATGAACTCTTTGCCGGTGCATTGAGTTGTATAACAGGACTTAAAACATCGGGGAAATATCTGTTAAGACCTACTGTGACTCTCCATTATCCGGATCAACACTGGGTCATGTATAAAGATACAAGAAACTGGCTCAGATTGATGAAAAATGAAGAAACAGGTGAGGAACTGTGTACTGCATGCGGAAGCTGTGTGAGAGTCTGTCCATGTTCCTGTATAAAAATTGCCTCCGGAAAAAAAGCCGAACATAGAAAAGGTCTTTTACCTGACATATTTGACATTGATTTTTCCCTATGCTGTTTCTGCGGACTCTGCGTGGAAGCATGCCCTTTTAATGCAATAAAATTCTGTGCCGCCTATGAAATGGCACAGTACGACAGAAAAGATTTAATCTGGAATAAAGAGCAATTACTTGCTATAAACGATGATTTCAAACAGACAGAACCGAAACAGATGGTTGATAGATACATAATTCCTTAAAAGTGAATAGTGAATAGTGAGTAGTGAGTGGTGAATAGTGAGTAGTGAATATAAATTATTACTATTTACGTAAATACTTCTTCAGTTTCCTCTTTAAATTCCTTAAATAATAGAGATAATTGAGGAGATTCATTCGCTCTCATAGAAAAAGCCTCCATAAGTGAATTATAGTACCACTGCTGTTTATCTTTCCCTCTTTTAAAGCGGAGCCAGAGGTTATCACCCATTACTGCCAGATCTTTTCTCATTGCCCTTACATTATCCAGCTTATCGGCGCATTCTACAAGAAGGCTATCTAAAGGAGCATTTTTAAGAGTCTCTATCGTATGAGTTTTTCTATGTTCCCATGTATCCGTCTTATCAGGTTCTGAAATAGATGCTACTATAGTTGCTATTTTTTCTCCGAAATGTAACTTTATCTCCTGTACCGTAACAGGAGTATCTTCCAGTGTATCATGAAGGAGCCCTGCTATGACAACATTTTCGTCACAACCTGCTTCTATAAGCAGTTTACTTACACCTATAGGATGCACTATATAGGGCACATGAGATCCTTTACGGAATTGTCCCCTGTGGGCTTTAACGGCAAATTCGATTGCATCAAAAATTCTGTCTGTCATAATGTATAACCTCAATAATAGTGAGTGGTGAGTAGTGAATAACAATAATCGTGACAATCCTCCCGTTAATTGTTACTCGCCATAAAAATCATATAAAAACAGTGAGTAATAAATGGGGTATGCTCCCCCACTCACTACTCACTATTCACTATTCACTTACTTTATACTTACTTTTGCGCCTTCTGCTTCGAGTTCCTGTTTAATCTTTTCGGCTTCTTCTTTCGAAATAGCTTCTTTTACTGCTTTAGGTGCTCCTTCAACCAGGTCTTTTGCTTCTTTAAGTCCTAAAGTTGTAACTTTTCTTACAGCTTTAATAACTTTTATTTTATCTTTACCTGCATCTTCAAGGACTACATCAAATTCGGTTTTTTCTACAGCAGCTTCGGCAGCCGGGGCAGCTCCGCCCATAGCCGGCATCATGCCTGCCATCATCATAGGAGCTCCGGCTGTAACGCCAAACTCCTCCTCAAATGTTTTTACCAGATCTACGAGATCCAGCACTGTCATACCTTTTACAGCTTCTATGATTTCTTCTTTGGTAATACTCATTTTTACCTACCTTTCTTAATTAAGAAAATATTTTTTAACCCTGTTCTTCTTTTTGCCTTTTTATAGCATTTAATACATTTACAAAATCTCTCATTGGTGCAGCCAGTACACCGACCAGGTTCTGGACAGGACCGTTCATAACACCTGCAAGCTGACCCAGTAATACTTCTCTGGATGGTAATGTTGCAAGGGTTTCAAGTTCCTCTGGAGACAAAAACTTACCTTTCATATAGGCAGCTTTAATAACAGGCAAATGGTTCCTGTCTTTATTGGCTTCTTTTTTGAAATCTACAATAGCTTTGGCCGTTGCTACAGGATCTTTATAACCGAAAATAGCAGCAGTAGGTTCAGCGAAATAATCAATGAGTTTATTATTGTCTGTCTCTTGAATTGCTTTACAGGCCAAGGTATTCTTTATTACTTTGTATTCACTGCCTGCATCTCTGATTTTCTCCCTGAGAATTGACACTTCTTTTACGGTTAATCCCGGTTTTCCCTGTTCACCTCTATAGTTGGTAAGCACAACTATCTGAGATTCCTTAAACTTACCCTTAAGTTGTTCAACCATTTCTTGTTTTTCTGGTCTAATCTTAGTTGAAGTCACTTTACCCCTCCCTTCGAAAAAGTTTACAGTTTATGGTTTATAGTTAATTTCCAGAAAATATAATTAAAACTGATTCCTGAAGATTTAACTCTAAACTCCAAACAGTATGACTGCTCCATCTACTATGCTATAGCAGAGGATTTCAGGGGCTTTACCCACAGACTACAGCCCTGGTCTGGTAATATTTTATACCCAAACATTTACTTGGGTCAATATTTCAAGGTTTCCGAATTCATCTCCCTCTAAGGAACTGTCTGAAAATAATTACATCATAGTTATAATTTATATCGTGACG
>CAYSLJ010000025.1:0-53341 GCA_964431735.1 uncultured Synergistia bacterium
CAAATTTCTTTTTCCCTTGTATGTAAAATCACCTGTCATTTTTAAACGCAATTCATCATGACTCACCAAATTTTTATCTAATAATTAAATTTATTTATTGCCAAGTGCTTTTTTACGTGATATAATAATCAGGTTTATGTTTTATAGAGTAAAAAGCTGAAAGCTTAAAGTTTATATATAAAGAGGTGTTATTTGTGTCCAGAGTATGTGAAATCTGCAAGAAGGCTCCTATGAGCGGAAATAATGTGAGCCATTCCGAAAGAAAAACCAGAAGAAAATGGAATGTTAACCTTCAAAATGTAAAGGCAGATGTTCCGGGAAGAAGGAAAAAAATTAAGGTCTGTACCCGCTGTCTGAAATCAGGCAAGGTTATGAAAGCCATATAAAGGCGAAGAGTGAGAAATGAGATATTTTCAGTCTCATTTCTCATTTTTTTATTTCTCAGTTTCCTCTCTTTCTCAGTTTACGGAAATTTTATTACTCCCTGCACAGGTATGAAAGCCCCACTCTTTACACTCAGATCTACTGAAGGAAAGTCTGTAAAATTATCTGATTTTACAGGGAAAAAAATTATAATATTAAATTTCTGTGCCTTCTGGTGTGATACATGGCAGGAAGAAGCAGAGGGATTTTATGCTCTGAAAAAAAATTTCCCCGATATATCCTTTGATATAATCTCTGTAAGTATTGACGGCCAGCTTGACATGATGGTGGAAAAGAAAAAAGATCTTATATATTATCCTGTTCTTCTGGATATAAAAAAACATGTCAGTGCCCTTTATTCTATAGATAATGTGCCAACTCTTTTCATACTGGATAAAGAAGGGGTTATAAGATATAAATTCAGAGGATATCCCGGTACTGTCACTCTCTATTCTTCTATTAAATATCTGATGGAAGAAAAACATAGAAATTCTTCTTCTGTAAAAAAATTGACTCTTACCTTCGATGATTTCCCTTCAGGAGAAGATTCTGATGATATTCTTGATATACTTGAGAAGGAACATGTTAAAGCCATTTTTTTTGTTTCAGGGGAAAAGGCGAAAAAATATCCTTTCCCTGTCAGAAGAGCTTTTGCAATGGGACATACCCTTGGTATACACTCATATCACCATATAAATTTTACTGACCTTTCTGAAAAAGAGATAATAAAGGAAATTTCAGACACTTCTGATGTAATATATAAGCTTACAGGAAAAAGACCGTTTTTATTAAGACCTCCGGGAGGTCATGTAAATAAATTTATAGAAGAAATTGCTCTTGCTATGAATTTAAAAATTTTCCTGTGGACAATCAATCCTCTGGATTATCAGAGACCGGGCAGACAGATGATTGCCGAGAGGATTTTAGGGGAACTTAAAAGAGAGAAGGAAATAATTCTTCTCCATGACGGTGTAAAAGAGACATCAGACATTCTGTCAGAACTTATTTCCATATTCAGAGACAGAGGCTATGAATTTTAGTAACAGGATGTGAGTAATATGTATTATCTCTTAAGAAACAGTTATTACGCATCACGTATCGCGCATAACGCGTCACGATTTACTGCTCCTGTTATTTTTTTCCTGTTCCTTACCCTGAATATTCCTATTTATGGCGGTGAGGGAAAAAACAATATTCTGGAAACCATCAGAGATAATCCTCAGGTCCGGGATGAAATATTAAATCTTGCAGGAAATACTATTATTTCATGGCTTTACGATGGAAAAATATATATTCCTTCATCAAAATATTCATGGGTAATGGATGAAAAATGCGGCGCCTTTATTACTCTGGAAAAGTATGGAAATCTCAGAGGATGCAGGGGAACAGTCTGGCCTTTATATAAGACTCTTAAAGAAGAAATAATAAATTCTACTCTGGGAGCAATAAAGAGAGACAGCAGATTTCCTCCTGTTACAATTGAAGAACTGAAGAAATTACATATTACAGTTACTGTTGTAGGAGAAATAACGCCTGTAATGGAACCTGAGAAAGAAATAGATCCTCTTGTACATGGTGTCCTTGTAGAAACATATAATGGAGAGAAAAAAGGTGTCATGCTTCCCGGAGAAGCACCTACACTGGAAAAAGAACTTGCCTGGGCAAAAAAGAGAGCCTCTATAAATGAAGATGAAGCTGTTTATATTTATCGTTTTACAGGAGTCAGATTTTCAAAGGATTTAAAGACGGTAATTCAGAATCTACATGTAAGTGAATAAGAATTACAGCCCACTGTTGACTATTATATCAAGATTTTTTTTAATATCTTCCTGGAAAGGATCAAGAGAAAGGGATTTTCTATATTCTTCTGCCGCTCTGTCTTTCATGCCTTTATATAAATAGGCCAGTGCCAGATTATTATATACTTCTGTACTGTTACTCTGCAATTTTTTTGCATCTTCCAGGTGTCTTATAGCACTGTCGTAATCGCCTGTATCCAGAAACAGGAATCCCAGTTTTACTTTAATAGTATATTTATCTTTTGAACATATAAGGGATTTATTATAAGCTTCTATGGCTTTTTCAGGTTCATTATTTTTTATATAAGAATCTCCCAGGTAATTAAAGGCAAGACCCATGTCTTTATAATCATCTTCAGAGGATGTTACATAACTCCATAGAATTAAATTATTTTCCCATATTCTGTTCTGATTTATTGTTATATTCATATATAAAGATATGACTGTTATTATAAGAGCAATGGAAAACAATCTATATTGTCTATCATTTCTGAAATTATAGAATTTTAGAAAAATCAATGAAAGAAAAAAAGATAAAGAAAGGGAACTGAAATAAATATATCTGTCTGCTGCAACAAATGTTACAGGTATTATACAATGACTGTGAGGTATGAGGCCTATGAGAAACCATAGAGTCATGTAAAATACAGGTTTTGATTTTTTCCAGGAAATTATAAGGGAAAGAAAGATTAATAGAAATATAAATAAAGAAAGAATCATATATGTTAAATATAAACCTTTTATATTGTACATAGGGTGAAGTCTGATAGGATAAAGAAGTTTTGAGAAATAAAAAAGAGTAAAAATTTCTATATCCATAAGCAGATTAAATAAAGCGCTCAGTCCTGAAACTGCTCTCACTCTCTCCGTATAAGTCATAAGTATATATAAAAACAGAAAGGAACTTATTGTAAAAGGTATATATATAAAGAATCTTCTGCATAGATTCTTTATATTCAGTGTGTTTACAAAAGTAAAATCATATAATATAAAAAGGGGAAACAGTGAAAGTGTAAATTCTTTTGACATAAGAGCCATAATATATAAAATAATAGAAAGTATATATATATATTTTTTTTCTCTTTTCAGATATTTAATAAATAATAAAAGAGATGCAAGAAAAAATATATAACCATACATATATTCCTTTCCGAAGAGTGCTGCCACAATCTCAGAGTGGATGGGATGTACTGAAAATAAAATACATGTAATAAAAGCTGTTTCAGACGATTTGCTGATATGTATTATAAAAAAATAAATCAAAATAACATTTATAATATATAATATTATATTCCATATGTGATAGGGAAGAGGGTTTAATTTCCAGAGATTATACTGAATAAAATAAGAAAGACTTTTTACTGGCTGTATACTTCCGTCATAACTGTAAAAAAGTATATTTTTTAAATTTTTCAGTGAAAAATCTCTGAGATAGCTGTTATTGATAATATTTCTCTCATCATCCCATACAAAACCATTATAAAAGCTATTATAAAAAGTAATAATAATGATTGTTATAATCAGGGCTATATAAATTATGTCTCTATTTTTTTTCATCATAGACATTCTTTTCTCAGATAAAGGACTTTATCCTGCCGGATAGAATTTATATTTTAAGATTCTATAGTTTTGCACTTTTTCATAATTTCCTTGTTTTTACTGACTTTATAGTTAAATAGATTATTTTTTTACAGTTTTTAAAATCTGCAAAAGTATAGTAATTAAATAAGTAAGAGTTCAATATAATTGTATTAAAAATGACAGGTGATTTTATATACAGAGGTGATTTTAAATTGATTAGAACAGTTTTTCTTGTTATACTGGCAATGTTTTTCTTATCTTTTCCTTCCTATGGTGCAGACACAGATAAAATCGTAAGAAAAGGTTATAATATCTGGATGTCAGGTAATTTCAATAAATATCCTGAAGCTCTGGAACTGTTTCAGGAAGCTGTGAAAAAGGATCCTAATAATCCTGAATATCGTTCTGCTGTGGGAAGATTGTTTTTTGAAATGGGAGATTATGAAAAATCCTTTAAGGAATTGAAGAAAACCCTTTCTCTTGCTCCCGAAAGAGCCTGGATTGAGGCATGGACCAGGATTTGCCTGGGGGAAATCTATGAAAAAAGAGGAGAATACGATCGGGCATTTAAAGAATATGACAGGGCAATAAAATTGAATACAACTCGAAATTCCCTTCAGGAGGCTTATGGGAGAAAAATTCTCGTACAGTGGAAACGTAAAGAAACATTGCATTTTGTTTTTTCCTATCCCGAAGGCGGTATAGCAGATAGAAATATAGATGAAATTTCTATGGAATACCAGAAGAAATATTCGGAGATAAGTACCTTTCTCGGTCTTGGAGTGAATGATAAAATACAATGTTATCTTTTTCCTTCTGTAGAAAAGGCCCGTGAGATTATGGGAGTAGAGCCGGGTTTTTCCAGACCCCAGGTGAAACAGATATACAGTTTATATGGTACGGAAGAGAAGGAGCCTCCCGGCATACAGATAGGAATGGTTCTATCTTTTTATACAGGTAAAACCAGAAACAGAGAGCCCTTTTTTCACCGGGGATTTGCCCAGTTTCTATCTTCCATGGAAGAAAATTTCGAAGAGAATATTATTGAATTGAAAAATAATAAGAAATTTGTTCCTTTATTAACATTAAAGAATGATTTTTATCATTATCCCGGCGAGATTTCCTTTACAGAAAGTGCAGCTTTTGTTAATTTTTTAATAAGTAAATACGGACTCGGACTTTTTAAGAAGGTCTGGGTGGCAGAAGATATGGACAGAGCATTTAAGAAGGTTTATGGCAAAAGCTTTGAAGAATTAGCAAAAGACTTTGATAAATCCATAAAAGACAGGGATAAAATAATAGAAAATTACAGGAGTCTCGATGAGTGATAACTTTGATTTAAACAATCCTGAACATCTCTTTTAAAAATCTTGAAAATCGTGGTTAATTTTCTTGACATTTATAAAAGTTTTCTGTATAATCAATTGAAATTAAGTTTTGATGCCAGTTCGTCTAATGGTAGGACAGCAGACTCTGGATCTGTTTGTGGGGGTTCGAGTCCTCCACTGGCAGGTAGCATGGCCCCATCGTCTAGTGGCCTAGGACGCCGGCCTCTCACGTCGGTAACGGGGATTCGAATTCCCCTGGGGCTATAATAAAATACCCGCCATAAAAGCGGGTATTTTATTTTATCCTTAAAAAAAAGGAGAGAAAGACTATGAAAATATTAAATAAGATTTTTTTTGTTTGTTTTCTATTGTATTTCCTCACAGGCGCTGTAATGGCTGATATGCCTGACGAAAATTTGAAGCGCACTGTTTTTGACAACGGCCTTGTAGTATTAACCCATGAAAAACATGACAATCCTTTAATATCTGTTCATATATGGGTCAGATGTGGCTCAATATATGAACCTCAAAATCTCCGCGGTATTTCTCATTTTTATGAACATATGATTTTCAGAGGCACCAATGAAGTAAAAGTGGGAGAGATTAACCGTACAATAGAAAAGTGGGGTGGTACGGTAAATGCCGTTACGTCAAAGGATTATACCCAGTATTATTTTGTAGTTAATAAAAAATATGCCATAGATGCTATGAAATTACTGGCAGAAGGTGTTATAAATACACAGTTTACAGAAATGGATCTGGAAAGAAGCATAGTTCTTGAGGAACTCAGAAGCACTGTAAATAATCCTGAAAACTATGTTTTCGATATGTTTGCAGGTACTCTTATGGAAAAAAATCCTTATAAATGGCCTGTCATAGGTTATGAAGATACTGTTAATGCAATAACAAGAGAAGATTTTATTAAGTACCAGAAGAGTTATTACAGACCGAATAATATGTGTGTTGTTATTGTAGGTGATTTTGAAACAGACAAAATACTTCCTCAGGTCAAGGATATTTTTTCTAAATTTGAAAATGCCACAGTTCCACCTCTTAAAGTATCATTTGATGAACCTCTTTCTGAAGTGCGCAGAGTCCAGGATGATATGGGACTTCCTCAGGCAACAGTTGTTTTTGGCTTTGAAGGTCCTGGAATTTTAGATAATCCTGAAGATATATGTCCTGTCGATGTTATGGCTTTTTTACTTGGCTGGGGACAGAGTTCCAGGTTTGCCAGAGAAGTGAAAGAAGAAAAAAAACTGGCTGATGAACTACAGGTTGTTTATCTTACAAGTCGTTATCCCAGCCCTTTTTATGTATGGGCAGTTACTGATAAAAATAAGGTTTCTTTACTTGAAGAGGAACTTAGAGAGCAGTTCAAAAGACTTGCAGAAGAACCTGTAAGCGAAAAAGAATTGAAGAGAGCCAGAATTTTACTGGAAAGCAGTTATATCTTCGGAAATGAGACTGCTGACGGTCTTGCCGGAACCTATGGTTATTACGAAATACTTGCCGATAATGTAGATTTTTCAAAAACCTATGTTCAGAATATTCGCAAAGTAACTCAGGAAGATATAATGAGAGTTGCAAAAAAGTATTTCGGAACCGGTAATTATACAATAGCCGTTTTGAAATAATCCTGGTAACCTGTGAAAGGAGTCTTACTGTTGAAAAAAGCATTTTTTATTATAGTTTTTGTAATTTTTTCCATGACCTGTTCTTTTGCTATTGAAACAGTGCATAAAGAAATACTTTCGACCGGCATGACCGTTCTTATACAGACTGTTGATGAGGATATTACTGCCATAGAGGTTTTTGTAAAAACAGGCGTAATGAATGAAGAAAAGGCTCAGTCCGGTATCAGTGGTTTAATTACTCCTTTAATGCTCAGAGGAACAAACACTGTAAGTGCCAGAGATATAAATATGGAAATAGAATCCCTTGGCGGAACAATTCAGGCAATAAGTAACCAGGATTATTCCGAATATTATATTGTAAGCACTTCCGAATATTTTGATACTGATCTCAGAATTATATCAGATATAATAGTTAACCCTGCTTTTCTTCAGGAAGAAATAGATAAAGAAAAACAGAATATTCTTCTTGAAATGGAGAAGCAGCAGAACAGACCTTTTTCCAGGTTAAACGATATGTTCAACGCCACACTTTATCAGAGGCATCCCTACGGACGTCCTGCTTTAGGTGTGAGGGAGAATATCGAGAAATTTACAAGGGAAGATATAATAAAATTTTATACTGCAAACTATGTACCAAAAAATATTGTTGTATCCATTGCAGGTAAGGTTGACGTTAAATCTGCTTTAGATAAAGTAAAGACAGCTTTTGCCGGTTTACCTGACAGTCCGCCTCCTGATCTTTATAATCCTGATGAACCGAAGCCCCTTCTCTGGCGAGAAGATTATAGAGCCAGCGGCGGTGATGCAGGATGGTTCTTCCTTGGTTATCCTGCTCCCAGTATTTTATCTCCTGATTTCCCCGCTATGGAAGTTCTTCAACTGGTTATAGGAGGAGGAATGAACTCCAGAATGTGGATTGAAATGCGTGAAAAGAAAGGCCTTGCTTATGATCTCGGCTCTTTTATGAGCCCTACTATAGGGCCGGGACGTATGGTTACATTTATAGCCACAACTCCCGGTAAAGTAAATGAAAGCAGAAAAGCTATACTTGATGAAGTCAGAGATATAAGACAGGGAAAAATTACAAATGAAGAAATTGATATTATGAAAACCTATAGAATAGGCCAGTATTATATAAGTGAAGAAACAGTCAGGAGTAAAGCCTATAATCTAGGTCTTTATGAAATTCTCGGCACAGGCTATCAGTATTACCTTGATTATCCCGGTTTGATACAGAAAGTTTCAAAGGAAGATATTATAAGGGTAGCAAATGAATATCTTACCAATCCTGTTTTTGTTGTTATATCACCTAAAAGACCTGATGGTATTCAGGGAGAGAGGTAAGTTGTTTCGTAACGCGTAACGCGTGACGGGAACAACTTATATGTATTTCATAAGTTATTGGAATTTAATTAGAGTGAAAAGTGAAAGGTGAAAAGTGAAAAGAATGCTATATTCCTCACTATTCACTACTCACTACTCACTCATTTTATGAAAGAACGGTGGGAAAATTGGAAAAGATAAATATTGCCATAGACGGCCCTGTTGCTTCAGGCAAAACATCAGTGGCAAGATTGCTTGCAAAAAAGATGAAATATGCCTATATAGATACAGGAGCTATGTACAGAGCCATTACATGGAAGGCTTTAATATGCGGTGTCGATCCTCTTGATGAGGAGAAAATCTCATATATGGCAAAAAATACAAAAATTGAAATAATTCCTCAGGAAAATAATTCCTCAGGTTATGCAGTTTTTCTTGATGGTACCGATATTACCGGACATTTAACAGAGCCACTGGTACGTCAGAATGTATCTTTAGTTTCCTCTATAAGTTCTCTTCGAAAAATACTTGTAGAACTTCAGCAACATATGGCAAAAAATAAAGGTATTATCATGGCAGGCAGAGATATAACTACTGTAGTTATACCTGATAGTGAAGTTAAAATATTCCTTACAGCTTCACAGGAAGAAAGGGCAAGACGGAGACATGCAGAACTTTTAGATAAAGGTGAAACTATTACTTTTAATGAAGTTCTTGAGGAGATAAAAAGAAGAGATTTTATCGATTCTACGAGAAAAGATTCTCCGCTCATGAAAGCTTCTGGTGCAATAGAGGTAGATTGCACAGATAAAAATGTGAATGATGTAGTGGAAGAAATTTTCAGTATTTCTATGAAAGTGATGGAGCGTGACGCGTAATGCGTGACGGGAGTTTTTTACGGTATGTACGTAAAAAGCTGAAGTCAAAACCTCTGAGATGAAAAATATTCAGATTATAAAAGCTTCGAATATGGGATTCTGTTTCGGTGTTACCAGAGCTGTTCGTATGACGGAAGAGTCTATTAAGAAAGGTAAAGAAGTTTTTATACTGGGTAATCTCATTCATAACCCTCAGGAAGTACAGCGACTTGCTTATATGGGAGCTATATTTATAGAAAGTCTGGATGAAATTACACATGGAACCCTTATTATAAGATCTCATGGAATTTCTCCCGATGAATATAATAAAGCTCTTTCTATGGGATTGAATATAATTAATGCTACATGTCCCCATGTCAGAAAAGTTCAGTCTCTGGCAGATAAACTTTATAAAGAAGGTTATCAGGTTATTATAACAGGAGAAAAAGAACATCCTGAAGTCAGAGGAATTCTCGGATATGCACCGGATGCTTTTGTAATCAGTGATATTTCAGAATTAGAGAAGATACACACAGGCCATCATACATGTCTTTTATCTCAAACAACACAGAAAAGAGAATTTTTTCTGGATGTTGCTTCATATCTTCTAGATAAAACCTTTGAATTGAGAAGCTTTAATACAATATGTTCTGCTACGCAAGAAAGACAGAAATCTGCCTGTGAACTTGCTGAAAAGGTAGATGTCATGGTTGTCATAGGCGGGAAAAACAGTGCAAATACAAATAAGCTCGTCATTATGTGCCGTAATAAAGGTATTACTGCATATCATGTAGAAACAGACGATGAAATAAAAGAAGAGTGGTTTTTCAATAATGTAAAGGTCGGTATTACTGCCGGTGCTTCCACACCTGAATGGTTGATAGATAAAGTAATTGATAGAATCAGGGAATGTTAATAATCGTAACGTGTCACGGGAGATACTTATGCCGAAAAAAAACAGAGCTGTTATAAAATCAGTCTCTCAGGGATCTATTGCAGAAGAATTAGATCTTCGTGCCGGTGATATTATTGTGAAGATAAACGGCCAGACTATGAAGGATATAATCGATTACAGTTTTCTTGCTTCAGATGATATACTGGAAATACTTGTAGAAAGAGATGGCGAACAGTGGATTTTAGATATTGAAAAAGATCCTGATGAAGGACTCGGTATAGATTTTACGGAAGATCTCTTTGACGGACTTCATAAATGTACCAACAGATGTATCTTCTGCTTTGTTGATCAGACTCCGAAAGGCATGAGACGGCAGGTTTATATAAAAGATGATGATTACAGGCTTTCTTTTTTATACGGAAATTTTATAACTCTTAATAATATAAAAGAAGATGAGTTAAAGAGAATAGTTAATCTGAGGTTATCTCCTCTTTATATTTCCGTTCATACTATGAACCATGATATAAGAAAATTAATTTTCGGTGTAAAGAAAAAAGATAATATAGATGAAAAACTCAGGCTTCTTGTGGAAGGTCATATTGAATTACATACACAGATTGTTCTGTGTCATGGTATTAATGACGGCCCCGATCTGGATGAAACTATAGAAAAGCTTTCCCTGTTATATCCTGGAGTGAAATCTCTTGCAGTTGTCCCTTCCGGTCTTACTAGATACAGAGATAATCTTTATCCTCTTGTACCTTATAACAGTAAAAGTGCCGCCACTGTTATAGAACAGGTAGAATACTGGCAGAAACATTTCAGGGATACTATTGATACGAATTTTGTTTTTCTTGCCGATGAATTTTATATAATTACGGGGAAACCATTTCCTTCCGATGAACATTATGAAGGGTATCCTCAACTGGAAAATGGTGTCGGCATGGCAGTAAATTTTCTTTCTCCTCTGGATACATGTCATGAGCTTTCGAAGATTTCTGATAAAAAGTTTACTCTTGTATCTGGAGAAGCATCAGGAAGGATTTTATCTTTTATAGAGAATAAAGTGCCTGTACAGATTGTATACTGTAAAAATAACTTCTGGGGGGACTCTGTTACCGTTACAGGTCTCCTTACAGGTCAGGATATATATAATAGTCTTAAAGACATAGACACAGGTGATGAAATATTAATTCCCGGAAATGCTGTCAGATATGACGGCCTGTTCCTGGATAATATGTCAGTAGATAATCTGTCTGATATGCTTGGAACACCTGTTAAAATTATCAGAGGAGATATTCTTGAACTTTTAAACGCTATGGGGTGTGAATAAATGAAATCAGTTGTTGCAATAGTCGGGCGACCAAATGTTGGTAAATCCACTCTTTTTAACAGACTTCTTGCTAAAAGAGTGGCTATAGTAGATGATGTTCCCGGTGTTACAAGAGACCGTCTTTACAGGCCATGTGAATGGGTTGGAAGACAGTTTATGTTGATTGACACGGGAGGACTTCAATTTGATAAAGAAGATAATATGAAAGAAGAAATAACACTGCAGGTAAACCTGGCAGTAGAAGAGGCAGACCTGATTATTTTCCTGGTAGACGGGAGAGAAGGTCTCTGTCCTTCCGATATGGAAATCTCTCACAGATTAAGAAAATCCAATAAACCGGTAATTCTGGTTGTAAACAAGGTCGAAGGAGAAATGACTGAAAGAGATACTTATGAGTTTTACGGCCTTGGCTTTGAACATGTAATGAATGTTTCTGCAGAGCATGGACTTAATATAGGTGACCTACTTGATGAAATAGTGGGCAGATTACCGGAAGAGGTAGAAGTATCCTATCCTGATGATACCATATTTGTCGCCATAGTGGGCAGACCGAATGTAGGTAAATCTTCACTCTTAAATGCTCTTTTAGGTGAAAAGAGGGTTATTGTAGATGATAAGCCGGGTACTACAAGAGATTCTATAGATACCTTTATAACGAGAGGAGACAGACATTTTAATTTTATTGATACTGCCGGTATCAGAAGGAAAAGCAGAGTAACAGAAGATGTGGAATATTACAGTGTAATAAGAGCTTTCAAGTCTATTCACAGGGCAGACACGGGGATTTTAGTGGTAGATGCTGAACAGGGCCTTGCAGAACAGGATAAAAAAATTGCAGGAAAGATTGTAAAAGAAGGTAAAGGCTGCCTGGTAGTGGTAAATAAATGGGATTTAGTGCTGGAGAAAAAAAAGAACGAATACAGTAACAGAGATGATATACAAAATTTTGATGCATGGTTTAAAAAAGAAAAGGAGAAATTAAGAGAAAATTATATTGATTTCTTAAAGGAGAGTTTATATTTTGTAGATTATTCTCCCATACTTTTTACATCTGCCCTTAATAAATGGGGTATAGGTGAGTTGTTTACTGAAGTTGTAAAACTTTCAGAGGAAAATTCAAAAAGAATTGCCACTCCTGTCTTAAATCAGGTAGTAAAAGAAGCTCTTGCTGACAGGCCACCTCCCGGTTATAAAGGACAGACTCTCAAGGTTTATTATACAATCCAGCCAAAGGTTAATCCTCCTACTATATTATTATTTGTAAATTCCAGAAAACTTATGCATTTTTCTTATCTTCGATATCTGGAAAACAGATTGAGAGGGGCTTTTGGTTTTGAAGGAGCACCCATTAAGATTATATTGAAAGAGGGATCTTAGTATGTTGCTTTTATCCGTTTTTCTTATTATAACATATATTCTATGTTCTGTTCCTTTCGGTCTTTTAACAGGTAAATTATGGGCAGGCATAGACGTGCGAGAACATGGCAGCCGTAATATAGGTGCCACCAATGTATGGCGTGTAATAGGTCCTGTACCGGGCATTATAGCTCTTTTATGTGATGCAGGAAAGGCTTTTGTTCCGGTACTTCTGGCAAAGAAATTTCTGGTTGTGTCATTTCTTCCTGCCGGATGGGTAGTAGTTTTCGTATGTATTACAGCAGTACTGGGCCATACCTATTCTGTATTTTTAAACTTTAAAGGAGGCAAAGGCGTTGCCACGAATCTCGGGATTTTCCTTGCCCTTGATTATCGTATAGCTCTTATAGGCTTTGTTATATTTGCTGCTATTGTCTGCGTAACTCGTTATATTTCTCTCGGTTCTATAACAGGTATGGGCTGCAGCCCTCTTCTGGTAATAGTTTTTTACCGGACAAAACCTGAATGTTATGCCTATTTGTTTCTTACAGCCCTTTCTGCTCTTCTGGTTATTTATAGCCACAGAGCCAATATTAAGAGATTACTTGATGGAACAGAAAGTAAATTTGGGAAAAAGGTATCTTAAGTATAGATGGGATTTTAATAACCTGTCACACGTTACGATTTATAAAAATGATTTACATATATCTTTAGAAGTGATATAATTATAAAACTTTATTTGATTTTCGAAAGGAGAAATTTATGATAACTACGTCTGATTTTAAGACAGGTCTTACTATCGAATTTAACAATGATGTTTATACTATCGTTTATTTCCAGCATGTTAAACCTGGTAAAGGAGCTGCCTTTGTCAGAACAAAGCTTAAAAGTTTCAAGTCAGGTAATACCCTTGAACATACCTTCAAAGCAGGAGAAAAACTCAAACAGGCTATGATAGAATATCATGAAATGCAGTATCTTTACAGTACAGGCACAGAGTATTTCTTCATGGATAATCAGAGCTTTGATCAGGTTCCTATTCCGTCCAATCTTCTTGGAGAGAATATTGATTTATTAAAAGATACTATGGTTATAAGGGTTATGTATTATGAAGGTTCTATCATAGGTGTAGAATTCCCGAATTTTGTTGAACTTAAAGTTGTTCAGACAGAACCTGGTTTCCGCGGCGATACAGCTACAGGAGCTTCAAAACCTGCTACTATGGAGACCGGTGCCGTTATTCAGGTTCCCTTATTTATAGAAATAGGAGATGTCCTTCAGATTGATACAAGAACCAGAACTTATCTGAAAAGAGCCTGATATGGAAGAAACTTTTACCTCTTTTGTACAGAACAAATTAATAAGTTTTATAGAAAAATCTTCTAAAAGTAATTTTTCCGAAGTATCTATAAAGGGACCTGAACTGAAGGTTTTGATTAAAAAATCTGAAGCTCCGATTCTGCCTTTATCTTATGTTAATATTCCTTACAATACAACTGTTCCTGATGAACAACCCGGTATACAGCAGGCTGAAGAGATAAGGTCTTCATGGGTAGGAATATTCCATCAGACCAGGGAAGGACTTAATCCAGGAGACAAAATTGAAACAGGTCACTTACTCGGTACTGTAAAATGTATGAATTTAATGTTTGAAATAAATTCTCCTGTAGATGGAATTCTTCTGGATATACTTGTAAAAGAAGATGAAATAGTAGAATATGGAAAGTTATTGTTCAGAATAAGTAAAGGTTAGAATTTTAGAATTATATTTATTCTGCAGTAATTATTTTATATAATTTGTTTCATTAAGAATCCGTGCATTTATATTTTATATGTTATGGAGTATGTTCATCTGGCAGAATTTTCATTTATTCGTGGAAAAATCTGACAGATGATAATAATTTAAGAGCACAGGAATTTTTATTTTTAATGGAGTAAAATAAGGTTTTAGATAAAATTTAAGTAGAAGTAGTTTATCCTAAATAATTTATTATAAGGAGTAATGGAATGTCATTTGAGAAGGTACTTGTTGCCAACAGAGGAGAAATAGCTATAAGAATAATAAGAGCCTGTAAAGAGCTGGGTCTTAAGACTGTAGCTGTTTATTCCGAAGCAGATGATACGTCTCTTCATATAAGAATGGCAGATGAAGCATATTGTATAGGTAGTGCTTCACCTGCCGATAGTTATCTTAATATATTAAATATAATAAGCACTGCACAGATATCAGGTGCCGATGCCATTCATCCCGGTTATGGCTTTCTTGCTGAAAATGCAAAATTTGCTGAAATATGTGAACAGTATAAATTGAAGTTTATTGGCCCTTCTGCCCATGTGATACAGACAATGGGAGATAAAGCAAAAGCCAGAGAAACTCTCGGAAATATTGCTCCTATAGTTCCGGGAAGTACTATTCTGGAAACATTATCGGAAGCATTAAAAGTGGCAGAAGAACTGGAATATCCTGTTATGGTGAAAGCTGCTGCCGGTGGCGGAGGAAAAGGTATGAGGATTATACAGAATCCGCAGCAACTGGAAAATCTGTGGCCTATTATCCAGGCTGAAGCAAAAGGTGCTTTCGGTGATTACAGGCTTTATGTGGAGAAATATCTTTTAAGTCCCAAGCATATAGAGTTTCAAATAATGGCAGATAATTATGGTAATGTAATACATCTGGGAGAAAGAGATTGTTCTGTTCAGAGGAGAAATCAGAAATTGATAGAAGAAAGTCCTTCTATTGTCCTTACCCAGGAATTACGAAAGGAAATTGGTTCTGTAGCGGTAAAATGTGCCAAACTGGTTGGTTATACAGGAGCGGGCACTATGGAATTTTTATTTGATCAGGAAAAGAAAAAATATTATTTTCTTGAAATGAATACAAGGATACAGGTTGAACATGCCGTTACGGAAATGGTAACAGGTATCGATCTTGTTAAAGAACAGATAAGGGTTGCTATGGGAGAAAAATTAAGTTTTACTCAGAAAGATATTATCATAAGAGGCCACAGTATAGAATGCAGAATAAATGCAGAAGATCCTGACAGGTTTTTCTCTCCTTCTTCCGGGAAAATAAGTAGATTTATTATGCCCGGTGGCCCCGGTATCAGGGTAGATACATATATGCAGGCAGGTATGTATGTTAATCCCTATTATGATTCAATGCTTGCAAAGCTTGTTTCATGGGGTATTGACAGAAAAGAAGCTATTGCCCGTATGTTAAGGGCTCTTGGAGAATTTGAAATTCTGGGTATTAAGACAGTTATACCTTTTCATATTAAGTCCCTTGAACATCCTATTTTTGTGGAAGGCAGAATGGGGACAGATTTTATTGACCGTGCTTTCAAGGATAAATAAGACATTATGAGCAGGAGAAGACAGCGTGAACAGGCATTACAGATTTTATATGCCATAGACATAGGAAAGGGTAATGTTTGCTCTACAAGAGATCTGTTATACACATTAATCAGAGGAGAATACAGGGAACATCATTTTATTACCTCTGAAGAGAGATTACCTTTTCAATCTATAGAAAAAATTCTGAATGCTCCATGGAGTAAAAGGAATATTTATTCAAGTTTTCTGGGCCAGATTTTTTATATGAAAGGTCAGAAATCTGCCTTGATAAGATTGTTAAATATTATAGAACATGTGTTCTCTTGTTTTTTCTCTGATTTTATGGATTCTACCTGTGATGACAGGACGTTAACTGTCAGACTTATAGAAGGTGTTATAGAAAAAGAAGGTTATTTGAATTATATAATAGAAAAATATTCTACAAACTGGGCCCTTGACAGGATTTCCGTAATTGATCTCAATATCATTCGTATGGCCCTGTACGAATTAATTTTTATACAGGATATACCTTATAATGTTACTGCAAATGAAGCAGTTGAAATGGCGAAGAAATTCGGTAATGAAAAATCTTCCCGATTTATTAATGGTATACTCGGCAAACTTATAGAAGATATTATAGAAGGGGAGCTAGTTTAGAGTTTAGAGTTTCTGTTTCTAACAGGTATGACCGGGAGCGGTCATAACCAGATATGAAAATTAACAGTGAGCTTAGTGCTGCTAGCAGTAAATACGACACCGGATAATCTGGTCTCCTCGCGTCACGCATCACGCGTTACGCGTCACGACTATAACCAGTGGAATAATTACCGTTATAAGCACTTAGGATTTCGTTATTTTTATATAAAACGTTAAACTTTAAACTTTAAATCCTTTATGTGACTAAAAGACGGCATCATATATTTAGAAAATTGAGAAAAGTATTTACTCTGATTATGGTAATCTTTATCCTGCCGTCAATAGCAATGGCAGGAATTGCTACTGGTATTATAATTACCTGCTCAAAGGGGTTGCCGAATGTAAATTCTCTTATTGAATATAAACCTGTTGAAACTACAAGGATGTATGCCAGTGACGGAGATTTAATAGCAGAGCTTTATGAAGAGAATAGAACCTGGGTTCCTCTTTCTATAATCCCCAAAAATCTTATCAAAGCAGTAATGGCAATAGAAGACGATCAGTTTTTTACCCACAGCGGCATAAGTTTTAAAGGCCTTGGAAGAGCTTTGTTTGCCAATCTTGAAGGTAATGAAATCAGCCAGGGCGGAAGTACTATAACGATGCAACTTGCCAAAAATCTTTTTCTTTCTTCCGAACAGACCTATAAGCGTAAAGTAAAACAGATGTTGCTTTCTCTTGAAATAGAAAGGCGTTTTACCAAGGAAGAAATCCTTGAACTTTATTTAAACCAGATTCCATTCGGTTCAGGTGCCTTCGGTGTGGAAGCTGCATCGGAAATTTATTTTGGAAAATCAGTGTCGAACCTCAATTTAAATGAAGCTGCATTGCTTGCAGGACTTCCTCAGGCTCCTTCTCTTTATTCTCCTTATGTAAATATAGAAGCTTCCAGGAAAAGGAGAAATCTTGTTCTTCTGAGAATGAAAGAACTCGGATACATTACCACTCTTGAGGCAAAAGAAGCTATGGCTTCCCCTGTTACTGTAATAGATTATAAACCTATTGGTTTTAAAGGATTTAAATCACCTTATTTCAGTACTTACTGCCTTCATGAACTGGTAAAAAAATATGGATCTGAAAAAATATACAGAGGAGGCCTCAAAGTATACAGTACCCTTGATACTAAATTACAGAATTACGGACACGATTGTGTCAGATGGGGAGTAGACTATGGCATAAGCGGATATGCTTACTGTGATCAGGGAGCACTTGTATGCATAGAAAATAAGACAGGCTATATCAGAGCTATGGTCGGAGGTTATGAATATAAACAGAATGATCAGTTTAACAGAGCATGGCAGGCCAAGAGACAGCCCGGGTCTTCTTTTAAGATTTTTGTCTATACAGCCGCTCTTGAGAGAGGTTATAGTCCTGACAGTACCTGTTATGACAGTCCTGTTACTTTTACTACTCCCGGTGGAGAGAGTTACAGCCCTATGAATTCGGACCATAAATTTTACGGCGCCATATCTTTAAGAGATGCCATAAGATGGTCCAGGAATGTAGTTGCTGTTAAAACCATTGATGATGTAGGAATTGATACAGTCATAAATTATGCTCATAAGATGGGAATAAAGGAAGAACTTCCCCCTGTGCTTTCTCTTGCTCTTGGTTCTGCAACTGTTTCTCCTCTTGAAATGGCATCTGCTGTAAGTGTAATACCTGATATGGGCATAAGATTTCAGCCCAGTACTATAATAAAAATAGTAGACAGTGACGGAAATATTATTGAAGATAACAGCAGACCTGGAGGTGAAGAGATTTTATCTGTTGATACTGCTTTTAATATGGCTCATATGCTTAAAGGTGCCGTAGAAGCGGGAACAGGAACAAATGCCCGCATAGATAGACCGGCTGCAGGTAAGACAGGTACTACAAGTGATTTTAAAGATGCATGGTTTGTTGGGTTTACGCCTGATTATACTGCCAGTGTCTGGGTAGGGAGAGATGATAATCAATCTATGAATCATGTCTATGGAGGAGATTATCCTGCTATGATATGGAGTAGATTTATGCTTTATGCCCATAGAGGACTTAAGGTAAGAGATTTTGAGTTTCCGTCAGGTAAATTTGTAAAGGTAAAAGTATGTTCTATTTCCGGCCTTTTGCCGGGCCGTAACTGTCCGGAAGCAGAACATATGTTCGAACCGGGGACTGAACCTGCTATAACATGTACTATGACTCATAGAAAAAATATGTCAACTTATTCTGAAAGCGACGGGAGTAAGGATAATGGCGGTAAAAAGACTACAGCACCTTCTAACAGCGGAAAGATTGATGATACGGTTGTAGACGGAGTGGTTCTTCCGCCTGATGAATAGTGAATAGTGGGGGCGAATTACTGTCGCCCGGTACCGGTGAAAATACCTATCACCCATTATGCATTAAGCATCACGATTATCACGCATCACGCAACAAATAAAACTTTTAACTAAAAACCTTGTAACGGGAGGAGTTTTTTATATGAGAGAGAATAATAAGGTTTCTGTCCGTATAATTGTAACGGGCAGGGTTCAGGGTGTCGGATTCAGGTATTATGTTTACAGGAGTATGGAACCATATCCTCTTACAGGATATGTGAGAAACCTCTGGAATGGTGATGTAGAGGTTCTGATTGAAGGAGATAAATATATAATAGAGAGTGTAATACCTGTTATTACAAGAGGGCCCCGTTCTTCTTATGTGTCCGATGCCGATATAGAATGGGGAGAATATACCGGAAAATATAATGATTTTGATGTAAGGATGTAGTAAACAGTGTGCAGTTATCAGTTACCAGTTATCTGTTATATTATTTGTATTAAACTATATTCACAGGTTACTGGTCACCGGTCACCGGTCACTGGTCACTGAAATGTCAGATATTAAAGAATATTTATATAAAAAGAAGATTTTAGTAGAAGATTATTTAAGAAAGATTTTTATTGAACGCAATTTATCCGGCGGAATACTTGCACAGGCTATTGAGTATTCTCTTTTTACAGGCGGTAAGAGATTTCGTCCTGTACTGTGTCTTGCCACGTCGGAAGCAGTGGGAGGAAAAGATGAAATAGTTCTTCCTGTAGCCTGTGCAATAGAGCTTATTCACAATTACTCTCTTATCCATGATGATCTGCCATGTATGGATAATGATGATTACCGCCGGGGACAGCTGACATGTCACAGAAAATTTGATGAATCTACAGCTCTCCTTGCAGGAGATGGACTGCTTACCCTGGCCTTTGAAGTTCTTTCCGGTAATTATATTTCTTCCTGTGCCGGTAATTTACTGCGTACTATCAATGAAATTGCCTTTTCTGCCGGTATATCAGGAATGGTAGGAGGACAGGTTATTGATCTGACATGTAATCAGGAAACATTAGAAGAACTCGAAACACTTCATAAATTGAAAACAGGTGCCCTTATAAGAGTATCTGTAAGGGCAGGAGCTTTATTGAACCGGGTTTCTGAAGAATATCTTTCCCTTCTTACTGTGTATGCAGAAAATCTGGGACTTGCTTTTCAGATAATGGATGATGTACTGGATTTTGATAAAGATAAATTGAAAAATAGTTTTCTTTCTGTATATAATCAGGAAGAAGCTAAAAGAAAAGTTCACGAACTGACAGAAGAGGCTGTGAAATTTCTTGAACCTTTAGGCAAAAGAGCAGAAAGATTGCGTCAGATTGCATGGTATCTTTCTGATAGAAAATTTTGACATAATCCTCGCGTCACGGGTCACGATTATTATGAGAGGAGTTTTAACATAATGAACCATCTGCTTCCCGGAATTAATGATCCTGGAGATTTGAAATCTCTTTCCAGTGCAGAACTTGAAGAACTGTCATCTGAAATAAGACAGACTATAATTGAAGTGGTATCCAATACAGGAGGACATCTGGGATCTAATCTTGGAGTAGTGGAGCTTACAGTCGCTTTACACAGAATATTTAACAGCCCTGACGATAAGATTGTATGGGACGTGGGTCATCAGTGTTATACCCATAAAATTTTAACAGGTAGAAGAAACTCTTTTCATACCCTGAGACAGCCGGGAGGTATCTGCGGATTCCCCAGAAGAGAAGAAAGTCCTCACGATCATTTCAATACAGGCCATACAAGCACATCCATTTCTATGGCTCTTGGCCTTTCAAAAGCAGGTGAACTCTGCGGAAATAATAATCAATATATAGCAGTCATTGGAGACGGAGCCATGACCGGCGGAATGGCCTTTGAAGCCTTAAATCATGCAGGCCATATTGGTGCCAATATTATTATAGTTTTAAATGATAATACTATGTCAATTTCACCGAATGTTGGTGCTATGTCACGTTATCTTAATCAGATGCGTATGGCTCCTACTTACAAGAAACTCAGGGAAGATATAGATGGTATTATAGCCCGTATACCTGCCATAGGCCCTACTATGTGGCTTACCACACAGAAACTGGAAAAAAGTATAAAACAGCTTCTTGTTCATGGTATGTTATTTGAAATGCTTGGTTTTACCTATCTCGGACCTTTTGACGGACATAACATTCCTCTTCTTCTGGAAACTTTTGAAAAGGCCAGAACTATGAAAGGACCCAGATTTATTCATGTTCTTACCAAAAAAGGTAAAGGGTATATTCATGCAGAACAGGATGCTACATGTCTTCATGGCACATCACCATTTCATATAGAAACAGGAAAACCGAGAAAGAAAAGGGTGAGGATAACCTATTCCGAATCGTTCGGAAAATCTCTTGTAAAGATGGCAGAAAAGGATTCTTCTATAGTAGCTATAACTGCTGCCATGCCTGATGGTACAGGGCTCTCTGATTTTGCCAGAAAATTCCCTTACAGGTTTTTTGATGTAGGCATAGCAGAACAGCATGCTGTGTCTCTTGCTTCAGGCCTTGCTGCAAACGGTGCAAGACCTGTAGTTGCAATCTATTCAACCTTTTTACAGCGTGCTTTTGATCAGATTCTTCTGGATGTATGCCTTTCGAATCTGCCTGTTACATTCTGTCTTGACAGAGCAGGTCTTGTCGGAGATGACGGCCCCACACATCATGGTGTATTCGATATATCTTATTTAAGATGTATACCCAATCTCACTATTATGTCACCGAAGGATGAAGATGAAATGCAGGATATGCTTTATACTGCACTGAAACATGACGGACCATGTGCCATAAGATATCCCAGAAGTGAAGTCCTGGGTGTTCCGGTGAAAAAAATTCCTGAAGCTATTCCTTATGGTAAAGGTGAAATTCTGAAGGATGGCCATAGTATTGTTATTATGGCTGCAGGGAATATGGTAAGAATTGCTCTTGATGCAGCAGTTCTGCTGGAAAAAGAAGATATTTCTACAAGGGTTATAAATCTGCGATTTATAAAACCTCTTGATGAAGAATTAATACTGAATTCTGCCATTGAATGCAAACATATAATTACTGTTGAAGATAATGTACTGGCCGGCGGCCTTGGAAGTGAGGTTATGGAAGTACTGGAGAGAAATGAAATAGATAATATTAAACTGTGCAGAACCGGTATACCGGATTCCTTTATAGATGCAGGCTCTACAAAGATTTTATATGAAAAATACGGACTTTACCCTGCAGGAATAGCAAATAAGGCAAAGAAAATGTTATCCCGTGAAATCAGTTTCAGTGTTCGTGAGAGAGCTTATTACCGAAACAGGTAAATTGGTACCCAAAAATATGGCAATCACTCCTGTCCCTGGCCGGGCTCTGGAGGAAAAGATATGCCGTATTAAAAGAGAGTTATAAATTATATAGATGCAAAATATTAAACGTCTAAAAAACCAGTTTGTCACGCAACAGGATCATATATTTTCCGGAAGAGTCCGGCCAGGGGCAGGTTTTAATATGGATACTAACTTATTTGGAGCGGTACTTAGGACTGTAAGAAAAATAACTCCGGTAAATTGTTGGAATAATCAGTATCCTCGCGTCACGCGTTACGTGTTACGCGTCACGATATAAACTGTAAATATGATGCAGTTATTTCCTGACAACTCCTTAGTGAGTAGTGAATAGTGAGTAGTGAGTGGAATGTATCTTCTATTCACCATTCACTACTCACCACTCACTGAATTTATTTTTTCCCTGATTTTGCCTTTAAATCCTGAAGAAAAGCAGGATTTATTTCATAATTTAATCTCATCATAGTATTTATATCATTCCAGGCTCTGTCATAATCGGCAAAATTGAAATATGTAAGGCTTCGATTGTAGAGTGCTTCTTTATTATATGGATCTATAGATAATATATTTGTAAAATCTTCTATTGCTTTATCGTAATGTTTCATCATTCCATATATTATTCCTCTGTTCTGATATGCTTCAATAGAGTCCGGATCCAGATTTATAGCCTTGCTATAGTCTTCCAGAGCTCTGGTATAATTTCCTGTGGCACTGTAAGACAGCCCTCGATTTTTATAAATTTTTGCAACAGGTTTAATCTTTAGTGCCCTGTTATAGTCTTCTATGGCTCTGTCATATTGTCCCAGTTTGTAATAAATATTACCACGGTTGTTATAGGCTGCATCATACAGGGTATATATTTTTACGGATTCTGTGAAATCATCCAGTGCTTTCAGATAGTCTCCCTGTTGCTCGTATAGCATACCTCTGTTGTAATAAGCTTCTGCTATGGGATATTTTTTTAGAGTATCATTCCATAAAGTCATACCGTTTTTCCATATTTTACATCTTTCTATTGTTAAAAATGACAGAGTAAAAGTTACTATAACCAGTAATATTATCATAGAGGCTTTTTTTATGGCGGAGCTATTGTAGTGATAATACCAGTTTATAAATGATGCTGTAATATAGAACAGTCCCAGAGAGGGAATGTAACTGTACCGGTCTGCAGCTATGCCGGGTGGGATTGGAAATATTTGTATAGCAGGCAATATGGTTATTACATAAAATAAAAGAGCAAAAAGGATTTTTTTTCTGTATGTTAAAGGTGGTATTATTATAACTGCAAATAAAAACAGAATAACAGGTGAAATCAGGAAAATCCAGGGAAGGTTTTCCCCGGGAGGATGGGGATAAATAGCCGATAATTTACATGGTATGAGTAATTTAAATGGATAGAAAAATATGAGGCCGTAACTGGCAATAAAAATATTATGTAACAGAGAACGGGGAGGTTCCGGTGCTTTATCCATTACAGGAACAATAAATGTAATAATTGAAAAAATGAAAGATAATATAAAATAGGGAATTTTTTCCATGAGAACGTTTAAAGTAATTTCACGTCTGACATAGAGATAATCATAGACGATTAAAAGAACAGGTAATGTAACTCCCATTGGTTTTCCAAGGAGAGATAATAAAAATGAAACCACTGATATATAATAATAACCCCTGTTTTTCGTCTGCAGATAATAGATATAACCTGTAAGGGAAACAAGAAAAAAGAAACTGTAAAGTAAATCTTTTCTCTCTGAAATCCAGGCTACTGATTCTACATGAAGTGGATGTATGCCAAATAACAGACTTACTAAAAAGGATATTAATTTATTACCGCCCATAAGGTATATAAGGCAGAATACTAATATACAATTCAGCATATGAATTATGAGATTTGTTGTATGGTAAACCCTGGGGTTAAGTCCAAAAAAATGATATTCCAGTGCAAAGGAAAAAACCGGCAGAGGGGTATAAAGGGTTTTTACAAAGACTTCGTCTCTGTCAGTCTCTGAAATGGCAAATATATTCTTTATATTTTCCAGTGACAGTTCCCTGATATTTTTATTACCTGTTACATAAAAATTATCATCCCAGTTTGTAAAATCATTCTGTAAAGACTCATAAAAAGATATGAACGTTACAGTAAGTATTATAAGTAATAGTATTGATTTTTTTTGTAGTGTTGAAGATATTCCTGTAAACATCTTTATATTTTAATATATTATTCCTGACTTTGCAAATAATTATAGTTAGTTTCATAACTATTCATAAATAATGAACTCGTAATGCGTAATGCGTAATGCGTGATGCGCAGGGATTAAACCCGTCACGCGTTACGCGTTACGCGTCACGACGATTTAAATTCTAATAAGTTATGAAATACACTATAATAAGTGAAATTTTCACTTTTAATCATCAATCGCTTAATAATTACTGACCTGACCATGAGCATGTAATAAATTGCATCCTCCCGTCACGCGTTACGCGTCACGAGAATAAAATATGCATTATTTATACTAACCTCAGTAAGTAAGCGTTCAGCAGTTAGCTATCAGCTATCAGCTAAAATTTACAACGTCTGACTGTGTAAATCAGTCTGAAAAAATATTTAACGACATTTATTATGTAATTCCTGTAAAAGCTGACTGCTATCTGCTGATAGCTGAACGCTTACATAATTAAATTGAATAAAGGAATATTATCTGCATAATAGAATTTATTCAATTACTATGAATAAAAAAATCAGACTTGATCTTCTTCTTGTACAAAAAGGTATGTTTCCTACCCGTGAGAAAGCCAGAAGCTCTATAATGGCCGGACTCGTTTACGTAAACGGTCAGAGATTTGATAAACCGGGACAGACCTGCAGTGAAGAAGCTGAGATTGTAATAAAAGGTTCATTCTGTCCCTATGTAAGCAGGGGAGGGATGAAGATGGAGAAAGCTCTCAGAACATTCAATATAAATGTCACAGGTGCTATTTGTCTGGATATTGGTGCTTCTACCGGCGGATTTACCGATTGTATGCTTATATATGGTGCATCAAGGGTATATGCAGTAGATGTAGGATATGGCCAGTTAGCCTGGAAATTACGTAATGATAAGAGAGTTATTAATATTGAAAGAACCAATGCAAGATATATTTCATCTGAACAGATACCTGAACATGTCAGTATTATATCTGTTGATGTTTCCTTTATTTCTCTTACAAAGATATTACCTGTAGCCAGAGAATTTCTTTTGCCTGACGGAAAGATAATAGCTCTTGTAAAACCTCAGTTTGAAGCAGGAAGAAATCAGGTTGGTAAGGGCGGAGTAGTCAGAAAAAAAGAAATTCATATTAAGGTTTTTAATGATATAGTATCTTTCTGCAGTACTATAAATTTATATACTGCCGGAATTGATTATTCTCCTGTTCAGGGGCCTGCCGGAAATATCGAGTTTTTACTCTGTCTTGACAGAATGAAAGAACATGTAGTACATATATCAGATACAATAGTTGACTGTGTGGAAAAAGGTCATGAAGAATTTTTAAAGTGACCAGTGAGCAGTTAGGAACTGTCTGAAAATGATTACATCATAGTTATAATTTATATCGTGATGCGTCACGCGTTACGCGTTACGCGTCACGATTTTAAATATGATAAGGTTATTTTTTTACAACTCCTTAGTGCTGCCAGCAGTAAATACGACACCGGATAATCTGGTCTCTTCGCGTCACGCATCACGCGTTACACGTCACGACTATAACCAGTGTAATAATTACCGTTATAAGCACTTAGGATCTGTCAGGAAACAACTACATCATATTTACAGTTTATATCGTGACGCATAACACGTTATGCGTGACGCGAGGATACTAATTATTCTAACAATTTGCCGGAGTTGTTTTTCTTGCAGTCCTTAGTGAACTATAACAGGGTTATTTTTGAGTAAACCCTTATTAGTGACCGGTACATATTTATTATATAGAATAAATTGCCGGATAATCACTGATAAATGCTCGCTGATCAATGAATTTGGGGGTGTAATATTTTGCTCAAAGAAATACATATTTCCGATTTTACCCTTATGGATAATTTAAATATTTCTTTTTATCCGGGATTTAATGTTTTTACAGGAGAAACAGGGGCGGGAAAGTCAAATCTTATGGATGCAATTTCCGTTGTACTCGGCCAGAGAGCCAGGGAAGATTATATAAGAAGCGGAAGGGAACAGGCAATTGTGGAAGCCCTTTTTGATATTTCTTCCAATGATTTTTCCAGACAGATACTTTCCCTGAACGGTTTTGATAAAAGTGATGAACTGTTAATAAGCAGAACGATTAGCAAAAAAGGAAAGAATGTGTGCAGAGTAAACGGAAGACTTGTAACTACGTCTATCCTCTCGGAACTTGCTTCAACCCTTATAGAATTACAGGGTCAGCATGAAAATCAATCACTTTTCATTGTATCAAAACACCTGGATATACTGGATGATTTCGGGGCACTTTTATCTATAAAGGAAGATATATCACATAAATACAGAGAGCTCAGAGATATTAAGGGAGAAATTGACAGACTCAAAAATAATGACAGAGAACATGCCCAGAGAATGGATTTTTTAAAATTTGAAATTTCTGAAATAGAAGAAGCAAAACTTTCAGAAGGTGAAGAAGAAGAGCTTTTGAAAGAAAAATTATTTTTATCGAATATAGAGAAAATAAGCAAGGTTCTTTATGAGATATTTTTGATTACAGATGGTGACAGAGGGTTCAGTGAACTGTCAGATTCTATTCTTTCTCATCTGAATGAGGCTTCTTCTATGGATGAAAATTTAAAATCTTCTTATGAGAGGTTTGAAAATATATATTATGAATTAAATGACCTTGTCAGCTGTCTTCGTCATTATACAGAAGTTCTGGAATTTAACCCTGACCGCCTTGAAGACGTAGTAAATAGATTGAGTATTATAGGGAAATTAAAACGGAAATATGGAAATTCCGTCTCTGAGGTTCTTACATATCTTGAACAGGCAAAAATTGAATTATCCAGTCTTTGCAATTCCGATATTAAATTAGAGAAACTTGAAATTATAGAAAAAGAATTAAGAGAAAAACTCCTTCATAGCATGATAAAATTGTCTGGAAAAAGAAAAAAAAGTGCCGGTGCTCTTGAAAAAATTGTTAATAAAGAATTGAATGATATAGGTATGGGTAGTGCCAGATTAAAAGTAGCTTTTCTCTGTGAAGAAGATCCTCATGAAAAGCGTATGACGGAAAAAGGTATCGACAGTATTGAGTTTTTATTCAGTGCAAATCCCGGTGAACCACTAAAACCTCTTGCCAGAATTGCATCAGGCGGTGAAATCTCCAGAGTTATGCTTTCTCTTAAATCAGCCCTTGCGAGGGTAAAAACCATTTCTACCCTGGTTTTTGACGAAGTTGATACAGGACTCGGAGGAGAAGCGGCAGGAAAGGTTGGAATAAAACTTCATAGCCTTTCTTCTTCCTATCAGGTAATATGTGTAACCCATTTGCCCCAGATTGCTTCTATTGCAGATACGCATTTTTTGCTCTATAAGTCAGATACAGGCGGAAGAGTTGTATCACTTATTAAAGAACTCCATGGAGAAGAAAGAATACTGGAAATAAGCCGTATGCTTGAAGGAGAAGAACGATCACGCGCTTCAAGAGACCTTGCCGTAGAGATGCTGGGGAACAGGATTTAACAGTGAAAAGTGAATAGTGAATAACATAAGGCATTAGTTACTCTTCACTCTTCACTCTTCACTATTATTGACTTTCCAGTTCCTGTATCAGGTCTTCTACTTCACCGGCATTGGATGCATCGGGGTTGAGTTCCAGATATTTCTTGAATTCAGCCAGAGATGCCAGTTTATCGCCTTTTTCATAATAAACAAGTCCCAGGTTATAATGTAATACAGGTATATTATCATTTACCTTCAGCGCTTTTTTGAAATGTTCCAGTGCCAGTTCCATAGAACCTTCTTTTTTATAAATAAGACCTATATTATTAAGTGAATTTACATCTTCCGGCTTTAATTCTATGGCTTTATTATAATATTTGATAGCCATTTCTTTATTATTCATCAGATCATAAACAAGGGCTATGTTATAGTTCAGATCAGGGTCTTTTTGATTTATTTTCAGAGCTTTCTCAAAGGTTTTTATTGCTTTTTCCTGTTCACCTTTTTCTTTATAAGCTACACCCAGGTTATTCAGTATATCTGCTTTATCAGGAGCCAGTTCTGTTGCTCTTTCATAGTATTTTATTGCTTCATCGAGATCTCCTGATTTCTTGTAGGCCAGACCAAGATTGTAATAGGCCTGCCAGAAAGCGGGATCGCTCTGAATTGTTTTTTCGTAATATTTTTTACTTTCGTCATTTTCTCCTATAGCAGAATAAGCCATTGCTATACCGAAAGATGCGAGACTCATTTCAGGGTCTGTCTCAAGGGCTTTTTCCCATTCTTCAATGGCTTTTTCATATTCTCTGTGTTCATAGAAGAGTTTCCCCTGCTGGTAATGCCACAGTGACTCTTCCGGATAATCCTTTGCAAAACAGGGATAGATGAGGCACAGTATAAAACTTACTGTCATAACAAATAATGTTGCGTATTTCATAATCATTTCCTTTCTTAATGGTTAATTCTTTTTATCTTCTTCCGACCCTTTATCATATTCAGGAAATATTCCTGTAGGTACGACTGAATCAGGTTCTATATGTATCAATACATTGCAGTTTTTGAGTTGTGCTTTAATGTCATCTTCCAGATGATTACAGAAATCATGGGCTTTTTTTACTGTTGTATGTCCTTTTACTACAAGATGAAGGTCTACAAATCTCTCTGCGCCGGATTTCCTTGTCCTCAGGTTATGAAAGCTCACATATTCCTCATAATGTTCAAGTATAATCTCTTTTATTAAATTTTCTTCTTCCGGCGGAAGTTTCTGATCCATAAGGCCTTTAACCGATTTATGAGTCATTTCATAGGCAGCTTTCATAATAAAAAATGCTGTTATTATTGCTACTATTGAATCCAGTATATAAAATTTTGTCATCCATATTATAAAAAGGCCTGTCATTACACCTGCAGATGTATAAACATCTGCCATAAGATGCCATCCGTCTGCTTCCAGTGCAAGGGAATCATATTTTTTTGCTCCTGCCAGAAGCTTTCTTGATATATAGAGATTGGTTATTGTTGAAAACAGCATAACCCAGAACCCTGGCCCTGCTTCAATCGGTTCAGGATGATAAAGTTTTTTTATAGCTCCATATATTATAAGAATTGCAGCTACAAATATGAGAAGTGCTTCAACACTGCCGGAGATATTTTCTATTTTTCCATGTCCGTAGGGATGATCCTTATCTGCAGGTTTCGATGCTTCTCTTACAGCCCAGAAAGCCATTATAGCAGCAATCAAATCTATGCCTGAATGAACTGCTTCTGATAATACACTGACTGAATTGGTAAGTAATCCTACCAGTATTTTTAGTATTACCAGAGTCGTATTGGATATGACAGAAAGAGATGCCAGTTTTTGTGCAGCTTTTCTTTCTGTTGCTTCTTCCAAATAGAATAATCTCCTTTCTATTTAAAGGTAATGAGTATTATAGCATATATCTTTATGGCATGTCCAGAAATTGAACGGGCATGACCGTAAATAATTCTTACTGACCTGAGCATAAGGATTTAATAAAAGTTTTCCTCCCGTCACGCGTTACATGTTACGCGTCACGAGAGCATTATTTATTATTTATACTCACTATAAAATATTAATGTTCAACCCGGTAAAACTATTGCATAGCATTCAGAATTATAATATACTATGGAGAATATTTTTATAGTTATTTTATAAAGGAATTACTATTATGGACGATAAACATTCAGATAAGAATTCTGCCAATAAAGATTTTAACGAATCAGGTGAACAATCTGGAAGTGAAGTAGACAAAAATTCTCTTTCAGAAGAAGCTACGGGAGAAAATGAAAAATCGGGAAGCGAAATTTTAAAAGAATCTTTAACATGGAAAACTCTTCTGTTATTTGCAGGTATAATGTTGCTTGGTGCCTATTTTCGATTTACCGGACTTAACTGGGATGACGGACGACATCTTCATCCTGACGAGAGATTTCTCACCATGGTTGAAACCTCACTGGTCTGGCCTTCTTCTATAGGAGAATATTTAAATGAAAGAAAATCCACTCTTAATCCCAGAAATGTGGGGTATGATTATTTTACCTATGGCACACTTCCCACGACTATAGTAAAAGGTGCAGGTATTTTATTAAATAAAACGGATTATGACAGGATAAATCTTGTAGGACGGGCAGTAAGTGGCATTCTGGATCTCGGTTCTGTTTTATTTATATTCTTAACAGGCAGAATTATTTTTAGAGACAACAGGATTGCCATAATGGCCGGATTCTTTTTTGCTACGTCTGTCCTTGCAATTCAACAGGCTCATTTTTTTGTAGTAGATTCTTTTGCAGCTTTTTTTACAACTGTGTCATTATACTGTCTTTCCAGAGCACAGAGGTGGGGGAAAATGGTTGATTTTTTAATGGCAGGTTTCTTTTTTGCCCTTTCTATGGCATGTAAAGTATCTGTATTTACTCTGTTCTTTGTCATAGTGGCGATTTCCATATACAGGCTGGCAGCTCCGGGGAAGACGAAAATGAAGAATAAGATTTTAGATGTTCTGCATATAATTCTTCTGACTGCTGTCGTTTCTTTTATTGTTTTCAGAATTGCCATGCCTGATGCTTTCAGGGGAACCAGTCTTATGAGCCCGAGTGAGAGATGGCTCGGTAATATTTCCAGTATAAGGCTTGAAATGAATGGCCATACAGATCCTCCTTACTGTAAACAATGGACAGGCAAAACCCCTGTAATATATCCTTTAAAACAGATGTTTCTCTGGGGAATGGGACCGGCTCTCACTATTGCCGCATGGGGCGGATGGGTTTTAACAGGTTATTTTATAATCTACAGGAGAGACTTTACAGGTCTTGTACCGTTTATATGGATTGGACTGCTCTTTTTGCATCAGAGCACACAGTTTGTAAAATATATGCGTTATTTTCTCCCTATTTATCCGTTTCTGGCTCTTATGGCAGCATGGTTTCTTATATTTCTTTACGACATGGCCAGACGTCATAACCGCAGATTATGGACTATGGCAAAATTGCTTATTGGATGTGTCTGTATCTTTACCTTTTTGTGGTCTATTGCATTTACTGCTGTTTACAGAAAAGCTCACAGTAGAATAGAAGCGAGTCGATGGATTTTCGACCATATAAAGGCAGGTTCTTCTCTTTCCTTTGAACACTGGGATGATGCTCTTCCTTTTTCCTTTCCCGGTAAAGATCCTTCTGTATATAAACAGGTCGAAATGAAATGGTATGACGAAGACACAGAGGAAAAACGTCAGAGAGCATTTCTCTGGCTGGAGGAAACCGATTATATAGTATTGAGCAGTAACAGACTTTATGCTTCCATTCCTCTTTTGCCTCTCAGGTATCCTATGACTGTAGTTTATTATAAATCTCTTTTTGACGGTACCCTTGGTTTTGAAAAAATTGCCGATTTTACTTCCTATCCAGAGTTATGTGGCATATCCATACCTGATCAATCTGCAGAAGAATCTTTTACCGTTTACGATCATCCCAGAGTTCAGATATTCAAGAAAACACCTCTTTATTCCCTTAAAAGGGCAAAAGAAATTTTAGGTAATGTAAATCTGGATAATATCGTTATGATGAAGCCCGTAGATGCTTCAAAGTGGAAAAACGCCACATTTATACCGGAAAAGGAGCTTTCTGTCTACAGGAAAGAAGGCACATGGAGCGAGTTGTTTAATAGAAACGGTATTGTCAATAAAATACCGGTAATTGTATGGGTTGCTCTGATTGAAGTGCTCGGACTTATTGCCGCTCCCTATCTGTTTATTGCCTGCAGGGCTCTTCCTGACAGAGGATACGGTCTGTCTAAAACACTCGGTATGCTCCTTGTTGCATGGTTTATATGGATAGTGGCAGGTTTTAAACTGTTTTATTTTTCAGCATCAGGTATATGTGCTGTTATTCTCGTTATAACCTGTGGTTCTGTATATTTATTATATAAAAGATGGCCTGAATTTAAAGCTTTTCTCTCAGAAAGCAAACATATGTTACTTGCAGAAGAGTGTCTGTTCTGGGTATTTTTTATTATATTTCTTTTGATTCGCATGGCAAATCCCGATCTCTGGCATGGTGCTCTCGGTGGTGAAAAACCTATGGATTTTGCTTATTTTAATGCTGTAATAAAATCTCCTTTTTTCCCTCCTTATAATCCCTGGTTTGCCGGAGGTTATATAAATTATTATTATTTCGGCTTTGTTCTTACAGGAACACTGGTTAAACTTGCAGGCATAATACCGTCTGTAGCATATAATCTGTCTATACCGACTTTTTTTGCCATGACCGGTGCCGGTTCTTTCTGTGTTGTTCTGGCTTTAAGCAATAAGGATAGGAACAAAAAAAAGGTAGAGGAAATATGTGCTGCCATAGCCGGTGCAGTATTTGTATGTATTGCAGGTAATTTCGGTGAAATAAAAATTATAATGGACAGTATTGCCTCTCTGGGTAATATGTTATCGCCATCTGCTTTTTATATAGTGAAACTCTTTTATGGTTTTATCGCTATTGTACAGGGTAAAGTAATTTCTGTGAGCAATGAAAGATGGTACTGGGAGGCTACGAGGCTTATTTCCCATCCTTCCGGTGAAGCAGGACCTATAAATGAATTTCCATGGTTTACTTATTTATATGGTGATCTCCATGCTCATGGCATGGCTCTTCCTCTCACATTGCTTGCTTTCGGCCTTATTGTCTCGCTCATCAGAAGCAGACACCTGAATATATTGTTATTATTTTTTCTGGCTTTAACGACAGGAGGACTGTGGCCTGCAAATACATGGGATTTTCCCACTTACAGTTTTTTATCATTTATAGGATTAATATTATACTATTCGGAGAAAGAAACAAATCCTGTGATAAGTGTAAAAAAATCCTTTTTAGTCTGGCTGGCACTTGTTCTGACAGGATATATCCTTTACATACCATATCATAAATATTATGTATCAGGTTATAGTGCTTTTGAAATATGGCATGGTTCTCATACGGCGGTAAGAGATTATCTGCTTATCCATGGTTTTTTCCTTTTTATTATTATAACAGCCCTTGTTAATGAATTCTGGTACGGCAGAAATAATAATAAATTATTAAAATTTTTCCGATTAATTTTGAACAATTTTAATAAATATTCCCGTGTTATGAGATCTTATAAATATTATTTAAAAAAAGATGTTAAATCTTATTTTCCTCAGTGCAATATTATTTTGTTTGTATTTCTGGGATTAATATTTATTTCTATTGTCCATCCTCTGGCAGGACTCTGTCTGTTTATATTCGTTTTTACAATACTATTATCATATAAAAGAAGTCCCTGTCGTCCCGGACAGTTTACACTGATTTTTATAGCTATGGCTTTACTCATGTCTGTTATGGTAGAGTTTTTAGTGTTAAAGGGCGATGTGGGACGCATGAATACGGTTTTTAAATTCTATCTTCAGATATGGGTGATGTTTGCTCTGGCTTCTGCCCGGGGAACATTGATTATATTTGAACATATGGAAAAATGGAAAAAATTATGGAAATTTCTATGGCTAACGGTATTTTTTCTGCTCTTTACATCTGTAATGCTTTATCCTTTTCTGTCTACAGGTGCTAAAATAAGGGACAGATTTGATGTGAATGCAGGATATACACTTGACGGTACAGTTTTTATGAATAAAGGTGTATATAATTTTAAATCTCATAATATTCAACTATTATCTGATAAAAAAGCTATGGAATGGATGGAAGATAATATAAAAGGTTCTCCTGTCGTATGTGAGTTCAATACAGGTGATCTTTATACATGGTGCAACAGATTTTCCATATATACAGGTCTCCCTTCCATTATAGGATGGGACTGGCATGAAAGGCAGCAACTTTCTGTTATTTCGGAACAGGTATCGAAGAGAATATCACATGTTAAGACTGTATATAATACGCCTGACCCGTGGGAAGCCTACAGGATTCTCAGGAGTTATGATGCAGAATATATTATAGTCGGTCACCTGGAACGTGCTTGCTCCAATCCTGAAGGTACAGGTAAATTCGAGGCAAATGCCGGGATATTGTGGGAGAAACTATATGATAATGAAGGTCTTCAGATTTATAAATTAATAAAGGTAGATATGAACAAAATGAATGATATAATGCCTTTACTTAAACGCTCTGTTCCTGCAGAGAAACCTGTATCTGTAATGGTACAGAGAACAGATCTCACCTTTATACCTGTAAATGCATTTAAGGGAGGGAGAGGTCAGACACCGGGAATGTTTAATGAACCACGGGATCTGGGAACAGACAGAGACAATAATATTTATACTGTAGATTTCAGGAATTACAGGATAGAGAAGTTTGACAGTAAAGGTAATTTCCTTATGTATTTCGGCTCGAAAGGTTCTGAACAGGGGCAATTTAATGATCCATGCGGTATTTCTATAGATGAACATGGCAATATATTTGTTGCAGATACATGGAATCAGAGAATAGAGAAGTTTTCTTCTCAGGGAACATGTTTGCTCAATCTTGAACATTCATTCTACGGGCCGAGAGATATGGCCACTGACAGAGAAGGAAATATTTATGTAAGTGATACAGGTAATTCCGTTATAAAGAAATTTGATAAAAATGGAAATTTCCTTCTTGAGTTCGGGAGAGAAGTGTCCCTTTCCGAGCCATGGGGTATTATTGTCGGCACAGATGAAGAGATCTATGCAGGAGATACAGGAAGCAGATCCATAAAAGTATTTAATTCACAGGGAAAATTTTTGAGACAATGGAAATTGAATAAAGAAAAATGCAGTGAACTATACCTGTGTTCCTCAAAAAATGGTATTATAGTAAGTGATACCTTTAACGGAGTTATTACAAAATTTGATAGAAACGGCAAGATACTGAAAGAACTTGAGGTTTCTTCTCCTGCCGGAGTTATTGAAGATTCTAAAGGGAATATAATTTATGTTAATATCAATGAAGACAGATTTGTAAAAATTTCTTTTTAAAGTAAAAAAATATTACGTATGACACGTCACAAAGGAGTAATTATGAATAAATCTAAAGTAGCCATACTGGAAACGACGCCTGCCACTGTTTTACAGGATTATCACAGACTTATGAACCTGGCAGGTTATCAGGATGTAATAGGTAAAGATAAAGATACAGCTTTGAAAATTAATATAAGCTGGCATTTTTTTTATCCTGCAAGTTCAACAACACCATGGCAGCTTGACGGGGTGATAAGAGCCATGAAAAAAGACGGCTATAACCCGGAGCTTATACATGGCTGCCATAACCGTACCGTTGTTATAGATTCCCATCTCGGTGAAAGAGAAAATAAACACATTGATGTTATAAATGCCCATAAATTACGAAATATACACCTCTATGAAGGTGAAGACTGGATAAATGTAAGAGATGCAGTAGGAGAACTGACTGAAAAGTTCCTCTGTTTGAATGAAGTATATCCGAAAGGTTTTATGATACCAAAAAGATTTATAGGAGAAAACATTATCCATCTTCCGACCGTTAAAACTCATGTATTTACTACAACTACAGGAGCTATGAAGAATGCTTTCGGAGGGTTGTTGAATGAAAAACGCCACTGGACCCATCCTGTAATTCATGAAACCCTGGTTGATCTGCTTATGATACAGAAAAAGATTCACAGCGGCATATTTGCAGTTATGGACGGAACCTTTGCAGGTGACGGTCCGGGACCGAGATGTATGACTCCCTATGTGAAAAATGTAATACTTGCTTCATCTGATCAGGTAGCAATCGATGCAGTCGCAGCAAAACTTATGGGTTTTGACCCGATGGGTGATATCAGGTTTATTCGACTTGCCCATGAAAAAGGCCTTGGTTGCGGCGATCCACGGGAGATACAGATTGCAGGAGATGAAGATGCAGTAAATAAAAGCTGGAATTTTACAGGCCCCTTTAAGAAGATGACCTTTGCGAGCAGAATGCAACATCTTATCTACTGGGGACCTCTTAAAGGTCCTGTAGAATGGACTTTAAAGACTGTTCTTGCTCCATGGTCTTATATGGCCAGTGTTCTTTATCATGATACCTTCTGGTATCCCACACATCAGCATATTATTCATAATATACTGAAAAGCGACTGGGGAAAATTATTTCATAACTGGCAGGAACTTGCCGTAAAACCGGATGATCTGGATAGTCCTGGATGGCAATATGTGGGACTCAATCCTCCTGAAGTCAGACTTCAGGGGTTAAAATTTTTCTTGAAATCACTGAAGATTCTCCTTACATGTATAAAAGAAGCACCTGAATTTTCCTGGCATACATGCCAGAGATAAAAGAAAAAACAGAAGCCCGGTATTAGCCGGGTTTCTGTTCAAATAATCTATCATCTGCGAGAAGAACCTGTCATTTCCAATATAGAAGAAGATTAATCAAACTCATCTTCTTCGTTTATCCATTTAAGCTCCAGATTATCTATATCATGTAATATTTTATTACTTCCCTGTCTTGCTCTGTCCAGCTTTGATACTACATTACTGCATATTTTACCTGCAGGAAGCTGTTCTTTTATAGCTTCAGGTATAAACTCCCTGAATATATTGGAATAAACTTCTTCAGGAGCTATCCAGTCATGGCCTACCTGATATATGTCTATAATATTATCGGCTATTTCTTCTGCTTCAATTGTTGAAAAATCGCCAAGATCAAATGTCATAGACTCAAGTTCTTTCAGTGAAGCATTTTTATCCATAAATTCTATAGGAATATCGATAAGTTGAGCAATATTAGAAAACCCTTCTTCTTCTGTTATATTCCCTTCAGGTTTCAATAATTTATAAAAATCAGGAGAGGCCGAATAGAGGATATATATATGAGGGAACCTGATAAGTCTGTTTCTTATATATGAAAGATTCCTGAAGGATTCCATTGTTTTATCCTCTGCTACAGTAGAATTTCTTTCATCTTCATCTATAAGTATTATAATACCTTTATATCCGAGATGATTAATCATCTTACAGACTTCTCCCATATACTCAATGGCATTATTTCTTTCCACTCTTGTTCCTATACCTACTGTTCTGATTTCACGGAGAAGAACTTTTGCTCCGGCAAACCATTTTGTTACAAGATCAAGATTTGGAGTTATCTCTCCATTACCGTATTTCCATTCATCCCTGCAGACCCTGAGGGCACATTGAATATCATTTTTTAATAGATGAAATTCTTTCGGAACTCTGCATGTAGGATAGCCACATGTAAAAGGCTTCATACCATGACAGCAATAGGAATAGTTTTTAGAGTCTGCTTCTTTTGCCCATTTATGGAGAAGATGATCCAGAGCGGAACTTTTGCGGAATTTGTTAAGTCTCAAATTTTTTATAAATTTCTTGTATATTTTCTCTATCTTATTCAGTGTTGCCTCATTATGAGACAGATTAATAGAAGTGACAACAAAGTCTTTATAAAAAGCTTTTTCTCTGAGTATACTCATAAAATGAGTTTTACCGTAACCATGATCTCCTTTGACCATTCGGAACATAGATTCGCCTTTTTCTATTTCTTCCATTTCTTTATCTACCTTTTCAAGCAAATCTTTTCGTCCCACATAATGAGGCTCGCCGTCTGTAATATACGCTTCTTCCCGTCTGATGGCTCTGATTATTTTGATTGCTTTTGATTTACTTATTTTTGTTTTCGACAAATACTGTATCACCTCCGATATATATACATATGTTGCCGAATTTTTATTTTATTTTTCTATAAAAAACACCTCTTTAAATTTCTTTAAAGAAAAATAGAATCCTTCTTGATTTTATATTTAATTTTTAATAAGATATAGAAGCCTTTAGCTGTAAGTATTTTTAATAAATTTTACCTGCTGAGCATGTAATAAAAATTTGTAAGCGTTCAGCTATCAGCAGCCAGCAGTCAGCTTTTACAGGAATTACATAATAAATAAATAAATGTCGTTAAATATTTTTTCAGACTGATTTACACAGTCAGGCTTTGTAAATTTTAGCTGAACGCTTACTGCTTACAAAAATTTTTCTCCCGTTACTCATCACGAGAGGGTATATGCATTATTTATGTTGAACTCGGTAATGAAAGGAGGGTTTTTATGAATAACGATAGATATACCAGATTTTTATTGATTATTATTGCTTTACTTCTTACATTAAATCTTATGAAATCATTTATTCAAATTCCTGTTGTTCAGGCAAATGAGTCAGGGACTGACATAGGACGTTATCAAATATCGATCTGGTCCGTTCAGGGCAATTCTCAGAGTTTTAATCCCAATGGTTCTTACGGCTATTATATATTTGATACGAAAACAGGTAAAATACTTGACGAAAGAAGAAATAATCTTTAAGAATATTTTTTTATCTTTTTATTACCGGCCAGGGAATTTTGATTATGTAAATTTAGATTACACGAAATTTCATTTTTAATGTGTAAAATTTTAGATAAAAACTATGTAGAGGCAATTTGTCTAAATAATTTTGTTTAGTTTTTTTATGTTACTAATTTTAGTATATAATAAATTAAGAAAGATTATTTTCTTGAAATTATATATTATATATTATTCATAAATACAAATAAATAATAAATTTATGTTATTTATTGTTACGAAAAGTTTTATTTAAAGGAATGATTGATTATGAATTGTATGTTTTGTAAAATTGTTAACAGGGAAATTTCATCAGAAATAATATATGAAGATGATAAAATTCTGGCTTTTTATGATATAAATCCTCATGCGCCGGTTCATATCCTGGTAATTCCCAGGAAGCATATAGCATCTATTGCAGAACTTGAAGAAGATGACTGTGCTGTTATGGGACATTTGATGGTTAAAATACCTGAATTAATAAAATCTCTGGGTCTTGCAGGCAGGGGAGTACGTATAGTGAATAACTGTCTTGCAGAGGCAGGACAATCGGTTTTTCATATACATTTTCACATCATGGGAGGTAGAACTTTTGGATGGCCTCCTGGATAACAAATTACTGTGGTGAGAATACATATGCCTCAAGTGTAAAAAATCTAAACAGTTATAAGCAGTTCCTCTGCCTGCTATACCTTTTAATTAAACATTCATTATGGAATCTATAGCTTTTATGGCTTTCTCTCTTATTTCTTTACTTTTATTTTCTCTCAGTTTTTCCAGGCAGGGAATAGCCTCTCTCGATCCGAGTGTTTCCAGGGCGTGGATAATATTGACTTTTATAACAATACTTTCATCTTCGAGAAGAGGAAGCAGGTATTTAAGAGCCCTTGGATCTTTGAGGGCAGATATTTCTTTTATGGCTTTTATTTTTTTGTAACCGTCTTTTTTTAGCATTTCCGCCAGTTCCATCAGAGGATCCCATGTGCCATCATCCTCTTCCACTGCCTTCTGTGGCAGTGTTTCATAGGCATCCAGAAGAGCTTCTTTCATTTCTTCAGCATTATCAAATCTTTCATCCAGCTTGAAGCCCAGAGCCTGTTTAATGACAAGTTCCGTATATTCTGATATGGAAGGATTAATTTCTCTTACAGGTTTGAACTGAAAAGGCACCTTTGTCGTTTCACCTGTAAGTATATGATGGAGCGTTGCACCCAGTGAATAAATATCACTTCTCGGTTCGGGCCTGCCTGCAATCTGTTCCGGCGAAGCATACCCCATAAGCCCTATGCCGGTGGTGCATTTGTTTTCCTGTCTTCTGGCCACATTGAAATTGAAGAGTATTACAGTAAGATCGCTTTCTCTTATAAATAGATTTCCAGGTCTTATATCTCTGTGTATTATAGGAGGTTTTTGTCTGTGAAGGTATTCCAGAACATCACATATATCTATACCCCACAGCAGAACCTGTTCTTCCGTGATCTTTACTTCTTTATTATTTATCAGTTCATCCAGTTGCAGGCCTTTTATATAGTCTATGACCATAAAATACCTTTCATTTTCTATAAAATAATCGATTATTTTCGGTAGATTAGGATGACTCAGATCTGCCAGAATTTTTGCTTCTTCTTTAAATCTCTTTCTATAGTAATCTCTGTCTGCAGTAATATCTCCTCTTAATTCCTTTACAATACAGAGTGTTTCCAGCCTTGTATCCATTGCATAGTAGAAATCACTTGCCTGATAAAAATCACTTTTTTCCAGTGATTTGTGACTTTCTATTATTTTATATCTTCCCGATAATATTGTATCTGTTTTGAGAACTCCGGGAGGAATGAGAGCGGATGAAGGTACTTTACCATATCTGTTATCTACATATTGTTTACCTATATCTGTTATGGATATCTTTTCAGACAGTTCCTGAGAAGGTTTTTCTGCTTTCTCATGTTCTTTTTTTATTTCTCTCTCTTTTATTTCCTTTTCCAGTTCTTCCGTGCTGTATCTGGCTGTTTTTAATTCGTCTGAAAAAAAAGCCCATTTTATTCCGTCTTTCTCTACCCAGTCTCCCTGAAAAAGATAATTTTCCAATTTTTTATCTTTACTTTTATTGTCTTCTGACATTATAAAAACACCCTGCTTATCAGAATTTGAGTGAGTAGTGAGTAGACTATTGTTTAGAATTTAATTATAGTGAAAAGTGAAAAAAATTAATGTCTTATTGTATTCACTACTCACTACTCACTATTCACTTATTATAGCAGGGAATTTCTTTGATGCAAAGTAAATTTTGTAATAAATTTTAAATTCTTTCCATTATCATTCTTGACAGAAGAGAGTTTTTATACTACAATTAGACATTAAATTTTTAAAATTTTTTTTCTGGCTCAGGAAGGAGGGATTATATGAAGACCAGTTTTATGAATCCTCAAGAAGTTGAAAAGAAGTGGTGGATTGTAGATGCCAGCGGTAAAACTCTTGGCAGACTCTCTACCGGTATTGCCCGCATATTGATGGGTAAAAACAAGCCTACTTTCTGCCCCAATGTAGATGTGGGAGATAGAGTTATAGTTGTTAATGCGGAAAAGATAAGAGTAACAGGGAAAAAACTTGAAGATAAGATATATTATCGCCATTCAGGTTACCCGGGAGGATTAAAGGAAGTTACCTGTGGAGATTTACTGGCAAAATATCCGGAACGGGTTATAGAATTTGCTGTGAATGGTATGTTGCCTAAAAATAAATTAAGAAAACCAAGAATGAAAAAACTTAAAATATATAAAGGTTCTTCTCATCCACATGAGGCTCAGATGCCTGAACCTGTTGATTTTTAATATTTAATCAGTTTTGTTAGCGGGGAGGGAAATGTATTGTCTAACTTGAGTAAATGGTCTTATGGCACAGGGAGGAGAAAGACTTCTGTAGCAAGAGTCTGGATCAGTCCCGGTGAAGGTAAAGTTACTATAAATGACACGCCTATGGCAGATTATTTAAATAGAAGTGTTCTGGAAAAGATATTACTTCAGCCTGTAGAAGCAGTAAAGGGTTTCGGTCAGTTTGACGTAGTCGCTACTGTCAGAGGGGGAGGTAAATCCGGTCAGGCAGGCGCAGTCCGTCATGGAATTGCAAGAGCTTTGCTTGCCTATGATATTACCACCAGAAGTATATTGAAAAAAGGTGGATTTCTGACAAGAGATGCCCGTGAAAAAGAACGTAAGAAATACGGAAGAAAGAGGGCAAGGAAGAGATTCCAGTTCAGTAAGAGATAATTTTATCTTAACCCGAACAGGAGGGAATTTGCCCTCCTGTTTTTAGTTTGTTTATGAAGGAGGAACAATTATGTCAGGCCATTCTAAATGGCATAATATCAAACTTCGTAAATCCAAAGTGGATGCACAGAAAGGTAAGATGTTTACGAAGGTAGCAAGGGAAATAATAATAGCTGCCAGAGAAGGAGGAGGAGATCCTGCAGGTAATTTTCGTCTTCGTGTTGTTATAGAAAAAGCCAGAGGTGTCAATATGCCGCAGGAAAATATTAAGAGAGCTATACAGAAAGGTACAGGCGATTCAAAAGATGCAAGTGCTTTTGAAGAGATTCTTTACGAAGGCTACGGGCCTGCCGGCGTGGCTTTATTGATAAGTGTTGTTACAGATAATAGAAACCGCACTGCAGCAGACGTAAGAAATATACTGTCCAGAAATGGCGGAAGTCTCGGAGAAAGCGGATGTGTCCTCTGGATGTTTGATAAAAAAGGCATATTTACCTTCAGTTCTGAGAAGGTAAATGAAGATGATATATTTATGGTAGCTACCGATGCAGGTGCAGATGATGTAAACAGTGAAGACGGAAACATAGAGGTTACATGTGTGCCTCAGGATTTTCAGTCTCTGAGGGAAACACTGGAAAAAAATGGTTTTATACCGGAAGACAGCAAGATTTCTATGCTGCCTAAAACAACTGTTTCACTTGATGAAGATGGTGCCAGAAAGGTTTTAAAATTAATAGATCTTCTTGAAGATTACGATGATGTTCAGGAAGTATATTCTAATTTTGACATATCGGATGAAATAATGGAGAAGCTCGAGTAATGATAGTTATGGGTGTAGACCCGGGCCTTATTACTACAGGATATGGCCTGCTTCAGGAACAGGGACAGAAGATTACATTAATTGAAGGCGGAGTTGTTAAGACCAGGTCCTGTGATGAACTATCTGTAAGACTTAATGTACTTTTTAACGGTATATCAGGTGTTCTTGATGAATTCAGACCTGATGCAGTCGCTGTAGAAAAGCTTTACTCTCATTATAAACATCCAAGAACAGCCATTATGATGGGACATGCCAGAGGAGTCATATATCTGGCAGCAGCTATTCGTAATATTCCTGTAGCGAGTTATGGTGCTACTGAAATCAAACAATCCATAACAGGACGGGGAAGGGCAACAAAGGAACAGGTTCAGTTTATGATGTCCAGGGAACTCGGCCTTCAGGTATTGCCGGAACCATATGATGTTACAGATGCCCTGGCTATTGCCCTTACCCATATTAATATGGGGAAAAAAGAAATTTTTAAATCGTAATGCGTAATGCGTTTACTGAGGTGAATATAAATAATACATATATGCTCTCGTGACGCGTAACCCGTGACGGGAGGAAAAATTTTATTACATGCTTATGGTCAGGTCAGTAAATAATGACTTCAGGAGAAATCTATGTTAACAAGAATCAGAGGGAAGATTTTAGAATTCGTTGAAAACAGTGTTATTATCGATGTAAATGGCCTGGGCTTTGAAGTGCTTGTCCCGTCATCTATATTGAAAACACTTGAAAATAAGCCAAAAGACGAAGAGATTACTCTTGTAATTTATTTTTATCTTCAACTTACCCCGTCGAGAGGCACACCTGTAATGATAGGTTTTAACAGTGAAATGGAAAGAGAATTTTTCGAACACTTCATATCCATTACAAGTATAGGGCCTAAAACTGCCGTTAAGTCACTCATTTATCCTTTCTCAAGAATTGCCAGAGCAATAGATTGTGCCGATGAAACCTTTCTTAAAACTATGCCCGGCATAGGCCCCAGAAAGGTTAAAGAAATAATTGCAAAACTTCAGGGCAAATTATCCAGATTTATTGTTCTGGAAGAAGGTGAAATTGCTGAGTCAGGCAGAAAACCTGTATTTATTCCTGTTGATATAAAAGATGAAGCCCTTGAAGTCTTACTTCAACTTCAATATAATAAAACAGATGCTTTAAAGAAGATAGAAAAAGCACTTTTACATAAGCCTGACATAAAAACATCAGAAGAGCTTATAAATTTGATCTGGAAGGAAGGAATTTAAAGAGTGAGTGGTGAGTAGCTACCAGTCACGCGTTACGCGTTACGTGTTACGATATTATCAACCATTACACATCACACATCACCCATTACGTCCATGAGAGAAAGAATAGTAACAGCACAGCAAATTGAAGAAGATAAAGACAATGATTCTATAAGGCCGGCGACTATAGGTGAATACATAGGTCAGGAAAGGGTTGTGGAAAATCTCAGGATTTCCATAAAGGCTGCTCTTATGAGGCAGGAACCTCTTGATCATGTTCTTTTCTACGGTCCTCCGGGGCTCGGGAAAACTACCCTTGCAAAGATTATAGCAGGTGAAATGGGCGGTAAAATTATATCATCATCGGGGCCAGCTCTTGAGAAAGCCCATGATCTGGTGGGTATACTCACCAATTTAAATCAGGGAGATATACTGTTTATAGATGAAATACACAGACTGAACAGGGTTGTAGAAGAATTTCTCTATCCTGCAATGGAGGATTTTCAGATTGATTTCGTTATTGATAAAGGCCCCTATGCAAAAACAATAAAACTGGATTTAAAAAGATTTACTCTTGTAGGGGCCACTACGAGAAAAGGTCTTATTACTGCACCTCTGAGAGACAGATTCGGCATACTTCATCATCTTGATTTTTATACTGTGGAAGAACTGGAAAAAATAGTTTTTCGTGCATCAAAAATATTAAATGTTCACATAGATGACGGAGGGGCAGGGGAGATTGCCAGACGTTCCAGAGGAACACCGAGAATTGCCAACCGTCTCCTTCACCGTGTAAGAGATTATGCACAGGTAAAAGGAGGAGGTAAAATTACGAAAGACATAGCAGATGAATCTCTTAGATTGCAGGGTGTTGATAAGATGGGCCTCGATATTCTGGACAGAGCCTTTCTTGAAGTTATAATAGATGTATATAACGGCGGACCTGTAGGTATTGAAGCAATAGCAGCTACATTGAATGAAGAGAAAGATACTCTGGAAGATACTGTTGAGCCGTTTTTGCTTAAAATTGGATTTCTCCTGAGAACTCCTTCCGGAAGAAGAGCAAGTAATAGCGCCTATGAACATCTTGGAAGAACTCCCAGGGTTATAACGGAACAGGGATTACTTTTTTTACCTGCCGATAAATAATTATATCGTAACGCGTGAAGCGTGACGCGTGACGCGAGGAATACAGTAGAATACGTTACGCGTTACGCGTCATGAGTTAGATGGGAAGGATTTTTATAAATATTTCCGTAAAACATCCCTTTAAAGTTATTTTTTTTGTAGGGTTCATACTGGCTTTATCCGGTTCATTATTCAGCTTTCTTTTTACCTTCCGTGATTACAGTATCGAAGAGGTTTGCTATAAAACCTCTTCCGGGTATAATGTTCATGCTGTTCTATATCTTCCGAAAATAGCGAAACCTCCTGTTGTAATTACATGTCATGGTGTAGTTTCTACACAGAAAATGATGCACACCTTCAGTGTGGAAATGTGCAGAGCCGGTTATGCCGTTCTTGTGCCTTCATTAAAACGACCTGTATCAAAATTGATAGGAAATATAGATTTTTCAGAATATATAACGGCAGGTATAGAGTACCTTAAAAACAGACACGACGTAGATACGTCTAAAATTGCCCTTATGGGCCATTCCTGGGGCGGCGATGTGGCATATACTGCATCTGCAGATGCTCCTGAAGTTAAAACTGTTATAAGTTACGGTATGTCCATTTATACACTTCCCTCTGTAAAACCTTCTATATTGCTTGCGTGCGGATGTTATGATCTTCTTCATCCACCTGAAGAAATGCTTCGTGCCCTGAGAGAGTCTTCAGGATATAAAGAGCAGAAAACAGGGGAAATAGCCGGAAATATCGAGGAAAATACAGGGAGAAAACTTGTAATATCTCCTTTTACAGATCATTCCAGCGAAATAATAGATCCTCTGTTAATTAAAGAAACAGTTAACTGGGTGAATTTGATTTTCAGTAGAACAAATGTAAAATCCTTATCTGTAAAGGATCATTACAGACTTATTGCATCCAATATAAGAAATCTTGGTTTATTCCTATCCTTTTTTTATTTATCTTATCTGATGTCAGGTCTATTTTTAAAATCTAAATATATTAAACTATTTCCGCCGGTATGTTCTGTTTTATCTTTTATTCTCATAGTCATTCTTAAATCCTTATCTTCTGTATCGTTTTTTGTTTCAGATCTGTCTTTTATATTATTTCAGATAATGCTCCTCTCAGGTTTTCTGTTTCGTAATTATGTTAAAAGTGAAGTAAATGAGACATATATAGAAGAAAAATTTATTTATGTGTTAAAATTTATATTCATGTACACTATTCTTATATGGTTTTCCTTTATTTTTACATTTACTCTCATGAGAGTTCCTTTCTTTTTTACCCATGGTTTATCTGTTAAAATCCCATTTATGGCAGTATTTAAATTTTTTACAGACCCATTTTTTTACTTTGATAAAATGGAGTTTTTGCTGGGACTTGGATGGTTTCAGGGATGGCTGCTGTTTTTTCTCACAGTTTTTCCTGTTACCTGTATTGAAGCTTTTAAGCCGGGATTTTTTATAAATATGTTTACTGTCCCTGTGAGTTATATGTTCAGAAAGAAAAAGGAGAAAAAAGTAAAGAATAAGAAAAATATTATCTTTATGGTAATTCTTCTGTCCATTGCTTTTCTGGCCTGGTTTAATCTGATAAAGCAGGGTGTGGATATAAATATGGAATTAATTTCAGGACTTATATGGTTATTTTTAAGACTCTTTTTATTGCCTCTCAGTTTTTTTCTTATATTTTATAGAATTCTTTCCAGGTTTTCCTGGTTTCCCGGTATTAAGAGCCTATCCGCAAAGTAATATTTATTCTACACCCTTCCGGTGGGTGAGGCTCTGGAGAAAAATATATACCGTATTAACAGTAATTTATAAATTAAACAAATGTAATATCGTAGCAGTCTGTAATAAGAGTTTTTTTGCAAGAGGATTATAGATTTTTCGGAAGAGCCTCACCCACCGGAAGGTATTTGATGACTTTTCGGATAGGCTCTAAGAACCTATCGGAAAAGTAATATTTTTTCAAATCCTTTTCACTGCATGGTAGATGTCTGTAAAAACAGGTTTTCTTTCAGTAGGATTATATATTTTTCGGAAAAGCCTGGCAGTGGAAAGCTATGGGGCGACTTTTCGGATAGGCTCTAAATCGAACATGTGAAATTAAGTGTGTCAAATAAGAAGGATTACCACGTAAAGTGTCAAATTCTCAGGTTAAATTATAGTGAAAAGTGAAAAGTGAAAAGAATAGGATATTACTCACTTTTCACTACTTACTTTTCACCACTTATCCGGTCTGGAATGAAAAGAGGTAAGAAGTGTTTTTTGAAAATTTCTGGGTAAAAGTGTTCGGTGCCGGTATCTTTTTAATATTTCTTTTTACTCCTTCTGCCGATCATATTACCGCCCTGGGTATTCTGTTATCTTTAATCAGTTGTATAATACTTTTCAGGGGATCTCTTAAAAATTACTTGAGAACTCCCTTTGAATTTCCTGTTATAATGCTGCTTCTTACAGGGCTGATTTCCATATCTGTTGCTCTTAACAGGAATGCTTCATTAAATGCTCTACTCTGTGCCATAATAGCTATTATTATGTTCTATCTGATTGTAATTTATATGAGATTTAAACCTGAACATTGCAAAATAATACTTTCCCTTGTGATTATATCCTTTTCCATTATAATTATTGCAGGTTTATTACAATTTATTTTCAATAAATACAGCACCTGGATGGATGTAACTCTTCCGAATGGAACTGTTGAACACAGAGGAAGGCTGAATTCTTTCTTTATTTTTCCAAACAGTTTTTCTGCTTCTATAGTGCTTGTGTTACCTGTGATTTTCGCAGTTATATTTTTAAAAAAACTTGATCTTTTTTATAAAATCCTCATGGTTTTACTGTTCGCCATGGGAGTTTTTTGTCTGATTTCCACTTATTCCAGGGCAGGCTGGATTGGATTTGCAGTCGCTGCATTCGTTATAATTTATTTACTCGGGCAAAAGAAAAGATTTATCTTTATAACTTTAATTATTTTTATATTAATAAGTGTATCTCTGCTGTTATGCATACACAAAGAAACGTTAAAATCTTATGTGTTTCATAACTATTCAGATAAAAGCAGACAATTTATTTTTGTTAAATCTCTGAAGATGTTAAGGGAACATCCTCTGACCGGTATTGGAATAGGTAATTTTCATTATGTATATCCTCTTTATATATTGCCCGGAGAAGAGACTTTACCTGAAGAAGTTTCCCGTCCCTGGCATGCCCATAATCTTTTTCTTAATATGGCCGTAGAAATGGGGCTGCCCGGATTGATAGCTTTTTTATGGTTTATTCTGAGTATATTCATGCAGATCCGTATTTCAATAGCAGAGGATATGGAATATAAAGAAATTTTATACGGCATAATAGCAGGACTTACAGGATTTCTGATATTTAATCAGATAGATTTTGTTATGGGAGATGTTAAGAGCGGGATTTATTTTTTTATTATTCTTGCTTTCGGTGCAGGTTTATCTATGAAAAGGAATGATGTCAGTTCTGTAGAATAATTTATGTCGATATTAAAAAAAAGGAGCTATATATATGAATGTACCATTGCTGGATTTAAAGGCACAGTATATTTCAATAAAAGATGAGATTACAGATGCTATAGAAAGGGTTTTTGAACATCAAAGATTTATCATAGGACCTGAAGTTAAAGAACTGGAAGAAAAAGTAGCAGATTATTGTAAGACTAAATATGCCGTATCTGTATCATCCGGAACAGATGCTCTTCTTGCTGCACTCATGGCGGCAGGGATTAAACCGGGTGATGAGGTTATAACTACGACTTACAGTTTTTTCGCTACTGCCGGTTGTATTCATAGAGTCGGTGCTATTCCTGTGTTTCTTGATATAGATGAAAAAACCTGCAATATAGATGTAGAACAGATTGAAAAAAAGATAACAGGTAAAACTAAAGCCATTATACCTGTCCATCTTTTCGGACAGATGTGTAACATGGAACCTCTTATGAAAATAGCCAGAAACCATGACCTCAAGGTTATAGAAGATGCAGCTCAGTCTATAGGAGCTATTTATCAAAAAGATAAAATAGCTTATAAAGCAGGAAGTATGGGTGATTTCGGATGTTTTTCTTTCTTCCCTTCTAAAAATCTCGGGGCATGCGGTGACGGAGGTATGGTTGTTACTCAAGATGAAATACAGGCACATATGTTAGAGATATTAAGAAATCATGGAGCAAAACCGAAATATTATCATAAAATAGTGGGAGGAAATTTCCGGCTTGATACACTTCAGGCCGCCATATTACTGGTCAAACTTAAATATCTGGATAGCTGGTCTTCCGGCAGAAGAAGAAACGCAAAATATTATAATGAAAGATTTGCTGGAACAGCCATTGTAACACCATATGTGGAAGATTGTAATTATTCCATATATAATCAGTATGTTATAAGAGTCAGAAATAGAGACAAACTCCTTAAACATCTTCAGGCTAACGGTATAGGCTGTGAAATTTATTATCCTGTCCCTCTTCACCTTCAGGAATGTTTCAGTTACCTGGGATATAAAAAAGGAGACTTACCTGTTGCAGAGAAAATAGCAGAAGAAACCATTGCATTGCCTGTTTATACGGAACTTACAAAAGAACAGAAAGATTATGTAGTGGATAAGATACTGGAGTTTTATCGGTGAAAAGTGAGTCGTGAGTGGTGAGTCGTGAGTCGTGAGTTGTAGGGGCGAACCACTGTGTTCGCCCGGTACTGGTGAAAACACGCATCACGCATCACGCGTTACGATTAATAAGGAGATAAATAATTATGAAAATACTCGTTACAGGAGGAGCCGGATTCATAGGAAGTGAATTCATAAGACAGTGTGTTAGACTCGGGCAAAATATTGTCCTTGTGGATAAACTTACCTATGCGGCAGATTTAAAGAGACTTGAGGAAGTAGAAAAAGATATTACTTTCTATCATGCAGATATAAATAACAGGGAATTCGTAAATTATATCTTTTCTGAAGAAAAGCCGGACGTAATTGTCCACTGGGCAGCAGAAAGTCATGTAGACAGGAGTATTGTAGACGCCTCTCCTTTTATAGAAGCAAATGTAAAAGGTACCCAGGTTTTACTTGATGTATGCCGATCTTACGATATAAAAAAATTCATAAATATCTCAACAGATGAAGTCTATGGCGATCTGGGCGAAGAAGGTCAGTTTTTTGAAGACTCTCCTCTCAGCCCTAATTCTCCTTATTCTGTAAGCAAAACTTCTGCCGATATGCTGGGTAGAGCCTGTTACAGAACCTATGGTTTACCTGTGATTACAGTCAGACCTTCAAATAATTACGGCCCCTGGCAGTATCCTGAAAAACTTGTGCCTGTTGTTATACTTAAAGCTTTAAGCAACAGGCCCGTACCTGTTTACGGAAAAGGTGAAAATATAAGGGAATGGCTTTATGTATCTGACTGTGCCGGCGCAGTATTGAAGATAATCGATGCAGGTAAAGCAGGGGAGATTTATAATATCGGCAGTTCCCAGGAAAGAAAAAATATTGACACAGTAAAATCTATACTTCATATACTCGGGAAATCGGAAGATTTGATAGAATTCGTTAAAGACAGGCCCGGTCATGATTTCAGATATTCTTTAAATGCGGATAAGATTAAATCGGAGATCTCATGGGAAGCAACAGTTAAATTTGAAGAAGGAATGGATAAAACTGTGAAATGGTACGTAGATAATATGGACTGGGTAGAAAAGAAGATTTCCTATCTGAACTCTTTATGGGATAAGGTTTATATAAAATTATGAAATATCTGATTGTCGGGAAAAAAGGTCAGCTTGGAAAAGCATTTCTTAAAGAATTGAACAGACAGGGAAGAGATATTGCTGCTTTTGATATAGATGAACTGGATATAGGAAATTTAAGTGATGTTTTATCTGTTTTCGAACAGCTAAAACCGTCTGTTGTGATAAACTGTGCTGCTTATAATTATGTAGATCTTGCAGAAGAACATTTTTCTCTGGCTTACAGAGTGAACAGTGTGGCTGTAAAAAACCTGGCTTTTGCTTCAAAAAAATATAATGCTTTTCTTGTTCATTACGGCAGTGATTATATTTTTGACGGACAGAAAACCGATGGTCTGTACATAGAAGATGATCCTGTAAGACCTCTGAATGAATACGGAAAAAGTAAATATTTCGGCGAATTTCTGTTAAAAGAGGAAATTGAGACATATTTGATTCTAAGGGTCAGCTGGGTTTTTGGAGAAGGAGAACAGAATTTTATTCATAAACTCCTCAAATGGTCTGAACAGAGTAAATCTTTAAATATTGCCTGTGATGAAGTATCTGTACCGACCTGTACAGACACGATTGTAGACGTCACATTAAATGCTCTGAGCCACGAACTTACGGGAACATATCACCTGACAAATTCCGGTTATGCTTCAAGATATGAGTGGGCAAGATTTATAATGAAACATTTAAAGATTGATAAGTTCATATATCCTGTGTCAAGGGAATCTTTTAATCTACCTGCAAGAAGACCGGCTTTCTCTGCTATGAGCAATGGAAAAATTGCAGGAAAGCTGCATATGGTAATACCTTCCTGGGAAGATGGTGTCGAGAATTTTATAAGAAATTATTATTGTAATGAGTTATAATCGTGACATGTGACGGGTAAGTTGGGTGATGCGTATTTTCACCGGTACCGGGCGAACCAGTGGTTTGCACCTATATACTCACTTTTCACGACTCACCATTTTTAGATTTCTTAAAAATTTTCAACCATATATTTTTTGTTGTTTTTATGCCTTCTGTTCCTGCAAGAAAAATACCGGCTCCGAGCATAATCCAGGACAGTATGTAACATCCAAGGCCTACTAAAAGCCAGAAAGGTTTTTCTGTACTTGCTGCAATAGCACCTGTAACGGCAAGTCCGCCGTAACCAACGGGGAAATTCAATATAAGTAATATAAGACCTGTTTTAAATTTTATATTTTTCATGTTTTTTTCAGTAGAAAGAATAACTTTCTAATGAAACCTCCCTGTTTTATTACTGAAATCCGGAACCCATTACCCGGAATCAGAGACATTTTTAAACTTACTGACCTGAGCATAAGCATGTAATAACAGTCTTCCTCCCGTCACGCGTCACGCGTTACGCGTCACGAGATCAGATATTTATTATTTATGCTTACCTCAATACTCTCTATTGACTAAATTCGTTTTAAACGTTAAAATTCCTTGTAAATATGTTATTGACGTCAATTTTAACATGGTGATTGGTAGTCGTGGTTTTCTGTCATTCCTTTCAGAATACCCTTCATAGAACATGTGAAACAATAAAGGTATAATAGAATGAATAACAGTAATATTCTTATAGCAGATGATGATGAACATATTTTAAATATGTACAGGCAAATATTTACCTGTGAAAATTTTTCCATTAAAACTTTTGACGACGGCATATACCTTCTGGAATATTTTCACCGTGAATATAAATCCGGAAACAGAATTCCCCTCTGTATACTGGACATGAGAATGAATATTCTTGACGGAATGGAAACTGTCATGGCTTTAAGAGAAATTGATAAAGATGTAATAATTATTATTGTTACTGCCTATCCAGAAGATTTATCCATTGACTTTATAAAAGAAGAGATAAAAAATGATATTTACTACATAAAAAAACCTTTCGAACAGAAAGAAATTTACTGTCTTGTCTTTTCACTCCTCGATAACTGGAATAAAAATCAGGCGATTAAAAAGTATACACTGGAATTGAAAGAGATTGAAGCCCGTTACAGATTGCTGGATGAACATATAATAGATGTTATATGGACATGTGATCTGAATATGAAATTTACTTACCTGAGTTCATCTGTAAAAAAACTGCTTGGTTATACGCCGGAAGAAACAATTGCTATTGCTCCTTTACAAACTGTAATGCCCGAATCTCTTGAACTGGTGAAAAAAATATTTCACGAAGAAATGGAAAAAGAATATATGTGTCCCGGAAGCTCAGGCGCACGTATTATGGAAGTAGAGCAGATTCGTAAAGACGGTTCTACTGTGTGGACAGAGGTTATGGCTGTAATTGTAAAAGATAAAAATGGTTTACCTTCCTGTGTAACAGGTACGACTAG
>CAYSLJ010000026.1:0-27723 GCA_964431735.1 uncultured Synergistia bacterium
CGCGTGACGGGAGGATGCAATTTATTACATGCTCATGCTCAGGTCAGTAAAAAGTATATAAAAATTCTATTTATAAAAAAACACAATCTCTGAAGGATCTTTAAGGCCAATTCAGAAGTATTTTATAATAGTTCTGCGAGAGGTGTTATATTTATGAATGAAAGAGAACAGTGGCTGAGAGGCCCTAAAGCAAAACAGAGTGCACAGACGGGATGGCGCGAGACAGAGGAAATGCTCAAAAAACAGAAACTTAAAACTTCTGCTCCGGATGATACGGGACACATTTCCATACCTCAGCCAGTAAAACCTTTTATTCCCGATGAGGAATTCAGCTACCAGAAACCGGCAGGGTCAAAACTGTTCCTTCGTCCCATGAAAAAGGGAAACATTTCTCACAGCCTCGACCTGGATATTGATATTATACCGCAAGATTATCAGGAAAAAGCAATCTTTCAGTCATTCCTCTCTAAAGTACCTTCCGAAGAAGAAGAAAGTTCTTTTGAATATTATGAAACACCGGAAGAAGAGGAAGAAGAATTCATTGAACAGGAAGAACCTGTACAGGAAGAAACACCTCAAAAGGGAGCAAGATATTATCTGGAAAAAATGGTATCTTATTCCCCGTCAGAGCATCTTACGGAACTCATGTTCAGAGAACTGGAAGCTCTGGGAGAGGTGCTCATAAGTGAATGTCAGGAATTCGGCATAGGGCTGCTTATATTCGAGAAATACAGGAACCTGACGGAAATAAAAATAAATGATGTCCATCCTTTCCCTCCGGGAACAAAGGTAAGAGACGGGAGAGGGTGGGACGTGGTAAGAGGTGCCTATAATCCGCAGCACAGGATGATGTTTATGGCGGAAGAACTCATAACAGGCATACCGGGAGGTGTTACCATACATGAATTCGGCCATGCCTATGACCATGCATGGATGGCTACCAATGATATGCAGTTCCCCTTCTCCGTATTCCTGTGGAATCAATTCTATCACGAAGGTATGTTTATCAGTGAATATGCTTCCACACAGCCGAAGGAATATTTTGCAGAATCCCTTGAAGCATATTTTAATCCGAAGAAAAAAGATATTTTGAAAAAATGTGATCCCAGGATGTACGGGTTTATAAAAAATATTATAGCAGGAGTCCATAAGAGAAAAAAATAACAGCCATTGACACTACTCACTACTCACTTCTCACTACTCACTTCTCACTTCTATAAAACCATACATGGGCATTTCTCAAGGACATGCTTTTCTCTGAGTATCCTCTTAAAAACACCCTCTCCTTAATCCTCTCCCTCAAGGGAGAGGAAATAAGAGGCAAATCCTTTAAGCAGAAATACAATATTCCTTATCTTAATGCCATTGCGCGTTACGCGTCACGATTCCCATATAAATCCCGTCACGCGTCACGAATAAAATTTATTCTATTAAAAAAATAAAAGTCCTTCGTTATAGATTGTCTTTAACAGGATTTAATTATTCCGTATAGAAATATATAACACAGGTTAATTCATTTACTGAACCGAGAATAAGCATATAATAAACGTGTTCCTCCCATCACGCGTTACGTGTCACACGTTACGGGTCATGAGAGCATATATGTATTATTTATGCTTACCTCAGTAAGAGGTACATATGGAACCGGCAGGATATAAAGAACTAAAAGAAAAATACGACACTTATATACAAAATGCCCCCGATGGTATCTTTGTTGTAAACAGCAAAGGAAAATTCCTGGAAGTCAACAACGCTGCCTGCAATCTTACAGGATATTCATCTGAGGAACTGCTCGGGATGAATATAATGGAGCTTATCCCCCGTGAAGGCTTCAAGAAAGCACTGAGACATTTTGTAAGAGCCAGACGTAACTCAAGAACAAGCAGAGAATTATCATGTAAAAAAAAAGACTCGTCTATATGCTATTTACTGGTAGAAGGCGTAAAGGCAGGGACAGACAGATATATAGGATATTGCAAAGATATAACAAAAAGTAAAGAACTTAAAGACGAATTGATAAGAACCAGGGAATTTCTTAATAATATTATCAATGCAGTGGCAGATCCTATTTTTGTAAAGGATGAGCAGCACAGATGGATTGTATTAAATGATTCTTTCTGCAAGTTCATGGGCTATAAAAAGGAAGAACTGATAGGGAAATCCGATCATGATTTCTTTCCTCCTGAAGAAGCAAAGGTTTTCTGGGAGAAAGACGAACTGGTTCTTTTATCGGGAGAAGAAAATGAAAATGAAGAATATTTTACAGACGCAGGACATATAACTCATACAATACTCACTAAAAAATCTGCCTTTACCAATAAAGACGGGAAAAAAGTGCTTGTAGGCACCATCAGGGATATTACGGAAAGAAAAAAAGCGGAAGAAGAGAGAATAAGACTTGCAAGGGCAATAGAACATGCTGCCGAATGTGTCATAATAACAGACAGCCATGGCTGTGTCCAGTATGTAAACCCTGCTTTTGAAGAGATTACCGGTTATAAAAAAGAAGAAATTCTTCAGAAAAGTATTTTTGTTATAGAAAATAAAAAACTGGATGATGTCTACTATGATGAAATATGGGAAACTATCAGCAAAGGACATGTATGGACAGGGAATATTATAAATCAGAAGAAAGACAGAACACCATATGAGGTAGAAACATCCATATCTTCTATAGAAAATACATATGGTGCCGTTATAAATTATATATGTGTTGCAAGAGATGTAACAAATGAAAAAAGATTGGAGAGACATTTACGTCAATCTCAAAAACTGGAAGCAATAGGAACACTTGCCGGCGGTATAGCTCATGATTTCAACAATATCCTGGCAATCATGATGGGATATACGGAACTTGCCCTGAGAGATATTAAAGAATCATGTATTACAGCAAAAAAACTGGAGGGAGTATTGAAGGCAGGTGAAAGGGCAAGAGATCTGGTAAGACAGATTCTTGCCTTCAGCCGTCAGACGGAAAAAGAAAGGAAACCGGTAAGAATCAGCCCTATAATTAAAGAAACTCTGAATTTCCTCAGAGCTTCTCTGCCTTCTACCATTGAAATAAAGAAAAATATAGAAGTAAATTCCATGATACTTGGTGACCCAACCCAGATCCATCAGATACTTATGAATCTATGCACAAATGCTTCTTATTCCATGAAAGACAGAGGAGGGATACTGGAAATTACTCTTAAAGAAATTGAAATTGAAGAAGAAAATCTCTGTAATTATCCTGATTTAAGCCCCGGCACCTATGTTAACCTCATCGTAAGAGACACGGGATGCGGTATAGATGAAATGACAATAGAAAGGATCTTCGAACCTTTTTTTACGACAAAAAAACCGGGAGAAGGAACAGGTATGGGACTTTCTGTGGTTCATGGCATTGTTAAAAGTTACGAAGGAACAATAACTGTAATCAGCGAAAAACATAAAGGAAGTATTTTTTCTGTAATACTCCCCAAACTGGCCAGTGGAACTATAGCAGAACCGTTAGTATTTAAACCGCTTCCCAGAGGGCATGGAAATATATTATTTGTTGATGATGAAGAAGAACTGGCAAGACTGGAGAAAGAAAATCTTGAAGAACTCGGATATAATGTAACTGCCGTTACATGCAGTGTGGAAGCTCTGAACCTCTTCCGGGAAAATCCGGGACACTTTGATTTAATTATAACCGATCATACCATGCCTTTTATTACAGGCCTGGAACTTATAGAAGAAATTAAAAAAACCATTCCTTCCATGCCTTTTATACTTACTACAGGCTTCGGAGATCTTATTTCAGATGAAAAAGCCGATGAAATCGGTATAAAAAAACTCATTAAGAAACCATTCAAACTATACGAACTTGCAGAGGTAATAAGTAATATATTAAATCGTGACGCGTGACGCGTGACGCGTGACGGGTGGCGAGTCTATGACGGAAGAACAGTATTCAGGAGAACAGAGAAGAAGATTTTACAGAATAAAATATCCTCTTATAGAAAGACCGGAAATTATTTTAGACAACAGGTCATATCAGGTTATAGATATATCTGAAGGAGGAGTCAAGTTCTTCTCTCCTGTAAAAACATTTAATGTCAGAGAATATATAAATGGTTCCATAAAATTCCATGACGGAGAGGTTATACCGGTAGAAGGGCATGTATTGAGATTGCAGAATAAGAGAGTCATAATTCTTCTGGATAGAAAAATTCCTCTCCAGATAATATTAAAAGAACAGAGATTTCTGATAAAAAAATATGCAGGTTTCAGATAGAGGTGACTTATGGCTAATATTACAAACAATGAACCTGTTCATTTTGATTTTGAATCAAACAGAGAATGGTTTTTTACTGCCTTTATAATTATCGGAGTGTTTATAATGTGTCTTGGATTTGGAGGCAAACATGGTAGCCCTCCGCCAAATCCAACCATAATCCTTGCAGGACTGTTTACAGGTATTATATCCGCCCTGACCAGATTTTCTATTGATGACTATATGACATTTGACCCTGATACAGGTTATATCCTTCTGAGCAATCAATTCCTTTTTTTAAAAACAACAACCTTTCTGTGTCCTGTTAAAGATTTACTGGAGGTAAAACTGGAAACGTCAAGGAGAAGTAGCAAATCAGGCTCTTATACCGATTTTTTTATTCAGGTCAGGATACCCGGTTATGGCATAAGAAAAGATAAACAGATTGTATCAATGGGAGAAACACCGGGATATCAATTTGATAGTTCTGTGGCAACCCTGAGAAGTAAAGCATTGAGAATCGCATCAATGGCCGGATGTAAAATAACGTACAGCGAAAAAATTGCCCCGGAAAAAAGAAAACAGCCTGAAGCATTAAAAAAAGAAGAAAAAAAGAAAGAATTCCAGCCCTTTTCGCCACAATATTCTATAAATACGGTCAGGAAGGGAACCAGTAGGATAGAATTCAATAATTTCCTCAGAAAACCGGAAAAAAAACCACTCTCTCTTTCAGAAATAAAAAGCGATTTTATAGAAAGCGATTTCACTGCCGATTATGGCAGCAAAACATGTAAAGAATGCGGAGAAAAGAGTCCGGCTAACTGTCAGTTCTGTAATAACTGCGGCGCCGTGCTATCGTGATGCGTGATGCGTTGTTTCATGGGGTACCGGGCGAACACAGGGGTTCGCCCCTACTCACTAATAAATCTTATCATCAACCATTTCGCCGGACGCTCCGGAGCTTTCCATCTCGCTTTCCAGCATCTGGTCAAAATCATCTCCCATGTCTTCACCCAGTTCTTTTCCCATTTTTTTCGCCCATTTCATTACCGATTTCGGATCATTTTCATCAATACCCGATAACCTTGAAGGATCTGCAAGGGATTCAAGACGGGCTTCCTCCGATTTCGGCAAGGAAAACATAGATATTAATTTTTTTAAATGTTTACTTTTACATACAGGACAGGATTTATCAGCTTTAATGGTTCCCACTCCTTCAAGAAGAGAAAACCTTTTCCTGCAATCCTGACAGGAATATTCATAAATAGGCATGTTAAATCAACTCCATTTATAGTGAGTGGTGAGTCGTGAAAAATGATGTATCAGTCACGTTTCATAGCTTCCACATCAATCACGCGTCACGCGTTACGCGTCACGCTTCTAACGCGTCACGATTCTAACGTATCACACTACTACCTTACACCACACAGTTCCTTGTACAAATTATAAACTATTTCAACATAATGCTGTGTTTCGGCATAAGGAGGTACTCCGCCATAATCCTGAACTGCTCCCATGCCTGCGTTATATGCGGCAAGAGATAGTTTTATCTGTCTTTCAACATCAAATCCGGAAAAATGTTCCAGATTATGTCTGAGTATTTGAACAGTACCTCTGATATTCTGCACAGGGTCATAGGAATTGTATACTCCAACTTCTCTGGCAGTACCGGGCATAAGTTGCCCCAGTCCCTGGGCGCCTGCACAGGAAGTGGCATGAATATCAAAGGCAGATTCACAGGCCACAACGGCAACAACAAACCTTGGCTCTACGCCGTAATGACGGCAGTAATACAGTATGCTCAGAACTACCGCATCAAGCTCTTTATCGGAAAGGCCGGGATTATATTCCAGGATTTTTGCCTTGTAAGCACCGATGTATTGTTTTGTATAGGGATCGTTCATATTCGGTGTTGCCATAGCAGCAGAAAAACTGAAGACTGTTATGGATATTAACACAATAAATGTTATAAAATATTTCATTTTCTTACCCCTTTTTCAGTGAGCGGTGACCGGTGAACGCAGGTAACGGAGCAGCCGTTACGCGTTAAGCGTTACGCGTCACGACTCTAAATATTTCTTCCGAAGGTATTTTTCCTTCTCTTAAAATTTTCACTTTCTCTCCCGTACAATCTACTATAGTAGAAGGTACGCCATAGGTAATCTCTCCTGCATCCAATATTACATCTACTTTATCTTCAAAAGCAGAAATAATTTCATCGATTGTAAAAAGGTTTTCTTCTCCGGACAGATTGGCACTTGTTACAGCAAGAGGTTCTTCCGTGTATTTTAAAAGATCCAGGGCAATTCTGTAATCGGGGATCCTGAAAGCTACAGAATCTTTACCACATGTTACCAGCGTGGAAATATTCTTATTTTTCAGGACAAGTGTAAGGGGGCCTGGCCAGTAATTTTCGGCAAGCAATCTGGCATAAGGGGGAACGTAACCTGAAAGTTCATAAATTTCCTTTATATTATGAACCATGACAGGCAGGGGTTTTAAAGGGGAACGTTCTTTAATTTTATAGATCCTTTTTATCACAGTCAAATCCCGGACCTTTCCTCCCAGACCGTACAGTGTTTCCGTAGGAAAAATAACCACTCCCCCGCTTTTTATTATATTCGCCACTTCTACAAGGGATTCCTTTATTGAGTCGTCATTTTGTTCTATTTTTATTATCATAATATGCGTAATGCGTGATGCGTAATAATCGTAACGCGTGACGCGTGGTTGGTGATGCGTAATACGTGATGGGCAATCTCACTTTTCACAACTCACTCTAATAGTAATGTATAATGTATTAAGCTTGACAGATGAAGTTTCTCTACGTGCCGGTTATTGTTTACTGGTCACCGGTCACTGCTTGCTGCTCACTGAAGAGAATCTGCTCGGTCTTCTGACCTTTATATTCAATCTGGATTTAAGTGTCGCCATTTTCAGATCAGGTGCAAGGCCTGTAGCATATTTATAGGCTTCAAGAGCTTTTTTGAGGTTTCCTTTACCTCTGTAGGCTTCTCCTATGTAGCCATAAACAAGTGGATCGGAAGGATTTAACTCTACTGATTTAATAAAAACATCTATTGCTTCTTCAAATTTTCCCGTATTACAGTAAAAACAGCCGAGATCATTGTAGGCGCTTACTGTATCAGGTTTTACTTCTATAGCTTTTTTATAATTTTCCAGTGCCCTGTCATAATCACCTGTCACTTCATAAACTATGCCGAGATTATTATAGGCGAGGCCATTTTTCCCGTCTACCTCTATGGCTTTTTCAAATGACATAATGGCAGTTTCAAATTCTTCTCTTTCATAGAGTTCTATGCCAAGTTCAAGATAGGCATTGGAACACTCAGGCATAATTTCCACTGCTCTCTGATAGGTTATTATGGCATTATAGAAGTCTTTCTTTTTTTTATAAGCAGAACCCAGGTTTTTATAGGAGTCGAAAAAATATGGAGCTATTTCTATGGCTTTCTGAAATAATTCCACTGCCGTATTGAGATCTCCCCTGGCACAGTAAGTATTTCCGAGGCGATTATAGGCATCTACATAATCAGGAGCTATACATATGGATTTTTCATAAAAATTTATGGCATTTTCATAATCACCCTGTGCCCTGTAAGCATCACCTTTTTTAAGATATAAAGTAGGTTCGTCAGGAAGTTTTTCCAGAGCAAGATCATATGTCTCCAGAGCATGTTCATAATCGGAAGATTTAAGACATGCTTCTGCCAGATTTATCATGACTATCATATTGTCAGGGTCCTTTTTCAGAGTATCTTCATAGGACTCAATGGCTTTTCTGTAATTACCTCTTTTAAAAAAATAATCTCCTCTGGTAGACATTATAAGCGTGACGCGTGACGCGTGACGCGTGACGCGTGGTTACACCTCACCTCACAAAATTTGCTTTTCATTTTTCACGACTCACGACTCACCGGTCAACACTCACCTCACCGAAACACATATCGGCAATCCTGAAATCATCGGCATTATCCATACAATATTTAAAATATTTTTCCGCTTCATCTTTATTGCCATAAGCTTTATAGAGATAGGCCATGGCAAACATGGCAATAATATCATCAGGTTTATCGTCCAGTAATTTTTTAAAAGCATTGAAAGGTCTCTGTAAAATATCTTCTCTGTCATCATCTGACATTAAAAAATCAATTATCTGTTCCGGATTAAATTCCAGGGATCTTCTATAACACTCTACAGATTTATCCATATCTCCGGTGCTATAATATATGCCACCCATACACCAGAGTATAGAGCCATGATCGCCTTCGAGAGTCATGGCTTTATTGCATATTTCCAGAGCAATATCATACTCTTTATTTCTTTCATATGCCAGAGCCAGAGCCGTATGATTTAAAATACTGGAACGTTCTAACTCTACTGCCCATCTTAATATATTAATTGCTTTATCTGATTGTCCGGCCATGCAATAAGCATTCCCAAGGATAAGATGACTCAATGTATTTGAAGGTTCTATATCCATGGCATGTTTTGCCATATCTATTGTTTTTTCTATCTGTCCCAGATGTTCATATTCCATGGCAAGGCCCAGGTAAGACATAGTATTTTTCGGATCTATCTTTAAAATCTTTTTATAAGTACTCAGAGCTTTCTCTGATTCTCCTGTATGACTGTAGAGAGAAGCAAGACTATGAAAGGCTTTCAAATTACATGGATTTAATTGTATCGCTTTATTATAATAATCTATAGCTGTGAAAAATTCTCCTTTTTCTTTATAAAGATTTCCGAGCATGTTATAGTCTGAAGCTACAGGATTCAAAGAAAGTGCCTTTAAGAAAGCCTGTATGGCATGGTCGATCATACCGCTCCTGGCATATTCTATACCTGACTGTCTGTAATATAAATCATTCTCAGGATCCAGTCGGAGAGCATATTCATAGGCTTCAAGAGCTTTTTTTACATTACCAGTTTCCGTATAAATATCTCCCAGATCATTATAAAGCCTGCTGTCTTCCCCGTCTTCTTCTATGGCTTTCTCTATCTCTGTTAAAGCAAGCTCATAATTACCTTCTTCAAGAGCTTTAACGGCAAGATATCTCCTTTCAGGAATACCTCCAAGCTTCACTACAGCTTCATTCAATCTGTAACGGGTAAGATCAAAACCTTCTTTTTTAACTGTAGAAAGGAGTTGTAACAGTGGTTCAAGTGCTCTTTTATCACCGATTTTGCCAAGTAAATCTATGGCATATCTTCTTACTGACATGTCTTTACTGTTAAGGGAATCAATCAAGGTATGGAGAGCCCTTCCATCACCGAAACCTTCCAGTGCTATAGCGGCACAGTAGCGAATATTTTCATCACAGTCGGAAAGAGCTCCTGCAAGAGGTTCTATGGCATCTTTAATACCGGTTGCCCTGAGAGCAAAGACTGCTTCCTTCCTGACAGAAGGATCTCCGTCTTTTAAAGCTTCACTCAGAGCATGAATTACAGATTTTCCGCCTAACTGACCGAGAGAAAAAATAGCTTTTTTACGAACTTCTGTAACACTGTCCCACAGAAGTTTTATAAGATGTTTTCTGGCCTTTTTATCTCCCAGTGTACCCAGAGAAAGACAGGCATTTGCTCTGACATAAGGGTCTTTATCTGATAAAGATTTTATAAGGTGATCTACAGAACTTTTATATCCTGTACTGCCGAGAATCAAAGCTGCATATCTTCTGGCATAAACATTATCACTCCTGAGAGATTTGAGCAATAACTTACCTGCTCTGCTGCCTGCAAGTTGTATTGCCACACAGGCATGTTCTCTTATCTCTTCGTCTTCATCGGAAAGGGTTTCAATAAGAGGTACTATGGCACGGCTGTCTTTTATTAATTCCAGAGCAAGAATAGCCTTCTTCTTCATATCCCTGTCAGGAGATTTCAGGCTCTCAATTATTTCCAGAACTGATTTTTTTCTATTTAATTTTTTCAGGGATTTCTGCGCTTTTTCCCTGTGAAGACGGGAAGTGCTGTAATCCTCTATAAGTGATATTATTTCTTTATCCATAAGTTATATGAACCGTGATGCGTAACGCGTAAAATTCAGTTTATCAGGTTTTTATATATTTCTATAAAGATTAACCTTTTCCTACTGAGAATAAATAAATAGTGAGTCGTGAGTAGTGAAACTTACCCATCACTGTTCACCCGTCACTATGCCCACTTCGCCAAAATCTTTCTCGCTGTAAGTTTTACTTATCATTATCCTTTCCTCTATATATTTTACAAGATATTGATTTAAAACAAGTTTTTTATTTCCTTCAAAAACTATGGATAGAGCATTATCTATCTCTTCTTTATTTCCTGGTGTAAAGCATTGTTCCAGAGCAACAAGACCTTTTTCCCATGTGTTGAGACCTTCGGAAAGCAGTTTATCACCGGTATAAACTTCCAGAGTCCATTCTTCCGGTGAAATATAAGATTTTTCATAATCGTCTCTTACAGAAATAATCGTTTCTTTTATAGAAGAAATTATTGTCTTTATTTCCTCTTCATCGATTTCATTATTAAGAAAATTCTCCAGTTTATTACAGACCAGAAGGTAATTTGATGTGATAAAATCTTCGTAACTTACTCTACTGCGCAATTCTTCAATCAATTTTTCCTCTGTCATTACTGTATCATCAGGACATGGAAGTTTCTGAAAATTTATAAATTTTTCATTTAACACCTTTAATTCTTCTATAAAATCAGGCAATTCCTCCATAAAATCAGGTTCTTCTATAAAGTCTTCTATTTCACTGATCTTATCAAGACATTCATCTATAAAATCACTGAAACCATTATCTGAAACACATATCTCTTCTGCCATACCGCACAGTTCTCTGCAGGTATCTTTGAGAATTTCAGAAAACCCTGTCACAGGGATGCCGGAAGACAGGTAATTTTTGGCACATTCTATGAGATTATACAGAGGCGATGCCTTCAATTCTATATCTGAGAGATCACATGACACAGAAACAGGTTGAATCTGAGGCATCTTAAATTTCATTTGAGGATGAAAATCAAAAGACGGCTCGCTGAATCTCAATTGTCCTGCAGAGCCGGACTTATATGCTGCATTATCAGAAAATTTATTCTCACCTGTAGAAGAAGTCAAAGGTTCTTCTGCCATATCAAAAAATTCCTTTAATTCTGTTAATTTTTCCAGGCAGATTTTGAGTTCTTCAAAACATGGTTTCTCTTCTTCAAGAAGAATAGAAATATCATCTATGATTTCCAGAGATTTTACTATAGATTCTGTAGATTTCCCGGTTTCTCTGGCACTTTCTTCCATGTCTAAAAGAGTATTTTCTACAGGTTCCAGGGTAGATAAAAAATTCTCTTTATCAATGACTCCGGAAAGGAAATTTTCAAATTTTACGATAAAATCTGAAAGATACAAAAGTAAAACCTCCTTGTGACGCGTAATGCGTGACGGGTGGGTCGTAATGCGTTATAATCGTGACGCGTAACGCATGACACGTGACAGGTGGGTCCGTGATGCGTAATTGATGCATGATGCGTTATAATCGTGACGCGTGACGCGTAATGGGCAGTTTCACTCTTCACTCTTCACTTTTCACGACTCACCACTCACGACTCAATCATTGATTGGTAATTTTTATATTATACGTGGCAGTAAGTTTGCCCTGTGTAGATATAACAGTAAAAGGAGACGTTTCTCCAGGTTGCAGGTGTATACCGGGTATATAGGCATTTACTACATCAACAACCTGACCGTTAACATCGTAAAAAGTAACACCTGCCTGGACATATCTCAGTTCTTTATTACCGATATTCAGAATTTCCCCCTTTACTATCATATATTTGCCATCTACAGAAGAAGTATTTTTCATGATCTTTATCGTGTCTCTGCTGCTGGAAGACTTAATATCTACAGGAGCGTCCCAGTATTTTAAAATAGAAGTGGAAGGAGACAATTTGTATATTAAATCACAGTTGGCACACATTATATTTGTACATTTACCTTCATAATTTATTGTAAAAGCAATAATATAATCAGGATAAAGATTGAATATCATAGTCCCCTCGCCATATTTAGGATTTCCTTCTGTTACAAAAATATTCCCGTATTCATCCGTAATATCACCTGCATCATCTCCTACCTTTACACCTGAATCCAGAACAATATTATCAGTATTTATCTGCATCTGAACAACCTTATCATTTGCCGTAAGACAGGTAAAGCCTCTGGTAAAATTGTAAATTTTTATATCTGCATTATCACTGTTAAGGCCCGGTCTGTCTACTTTGGTGAGATTTCCCAGGGCTTCTTTTGCTTTATCAATATTTATTTCTTCTCCGAAGGAAATTACACCGGCAATTCCTTTCGTCGGATTCAAAACATTCTTATCTCCCGACCATGCAGGTAAAATACAGGAGAAGAGTAAAACAAAAATCAATAACGTTTTTAACATAATATTCACCTCATATATTTATGCTCGTGCCCTGTGACACGATAATGATAAACATGCTGATAGTTTAATGCTTACACATTTTCTAATATAAAAAAATTATTATACACAGGCATGTAATTCCTGTAGAAAATAATCCGCATAAACAGGTAGCTATAATAAAAGTGGCACCGGTACGGTAATTTTTTTTACCATTCTCAATCATTGAGCCATCCTTTCAAATCTATTTACCGGAACTTTTATATCTGGAAAGCCCTTCTTTTAATATGACAAGAGATTTCTTTATATCATGACAGTTCAATATATAGGCAAGTCTCAATTCATCCTTCCCCAGACCCTGAGTTCCATAAAAACCATCGAGAGGAGCAAACATAACCGTTTCTCCGTCAACATCAAAATCCCTGAGAAGCCATGTGGCAAAATCTTCCGTATCTTTCACAGGAAATCTTGCCACCATATAGAAAGCACCGTGAGGCTTATGAACAAGCACATCGGGAATAGATACAAGTCCATCATAAAGCGTATCTCTTCTGAGTTTATACTCATCATAAATACTTTTAAAATAATCTACCCCCAGTTCATGAAGTGCAATAGCACCAATCTGTTCCAGAGTAGGAGGACAGAGCCTTGCCTGCCCGAATTTCATGACAGATTCCATAAATTCTTTATTTTTACATACAATACAGCCCACCCTTGCTCCGCAGGCGGAAAATCTCTTGGATATGCTGTCAACCACTATAGCCCGTTTATCAATACCGGTAAACTCCATTATACTCGTATGCTTGAGTCCGTCATAAATAAATTCTCTGTAAACTTCATCTGTAATAAGGAACAAATTGTATTTTTTTGCAAGCTCTACTACCATTGATAATTCTTCTTCAGAATAAACTGTTCCCGTAGGATTTCCCGGGTTACAGAGCAAAATAGCTTTTGTTTTATCTGTTATTTTTTCCTCAAACTTTTCTGCAGGCGGAAGCTTAAATCCATCTTCTATAAAGGTAGTCAGAGGAATAATATTAACTCCTGCCATAGTGGCAAAACCGTTATAATTTGTATAATAAGGTTCTGGAATTATTACCTCTTCTCCCGGATTCATTACTGCAAGAAAGGTAAATATGATTGCTTCACTTCCTGCAGTAGTAACAAATATATCGTCACTTCTTACATTGAATCCGATTTTATTATAATATTTTTTAAGAGATTCCAGATAAAGGCCTATACCGTTGCTCGGCCCGTATTTCAAAACCTTCTCTCCGTATTTACGAATGGCTTCCCAGTATACAGGCGGTGTTTCTATATCAGGCTGACCTATATTCAAATGATAAACCTTTATACCTCTTCTTTTTGCTTCGTCTGCATAGGGAGTCAGCTTTCTTATAGGTGATGCCTGAATATCATAACTTCTCTGTGATAATTTAACGATTGCCATAATAAACTCCTTTTGTTCGTAATGCGTAACGCGTGACGCGTGACAAGAGCATATGTATATTATTTATGCTCACCTCAGTAATTATATCAATTCAGATTAGTTGAAGCAATAGTAAATTTCAAAGAAGGATTCCAATGGGAAAGGATGAATTTTATTAAGTGAAAAGTGAAAAGTGAAAAGTGAAACTGCCCATTACGCATCACGCGTAACGCATATAATAATTATTACGAAAAGAGTTGATTCTTATTCCTAAAATTTTAATCATAGAAGATGAAAAATCTCTCTTAAAAGAAATAGAAAATACCCTGGAAAAAGGAAGCTTTGATGTGTACACTGCAACAACAGGGGCAGAAGCATCTGATATTATAAAAAAGAAAAAAGTGGATTCCATAGTAATAGATATATCTATATCTGATATGGACGGCTGGCTTTTATGTGAGGAAATCAAAAACAATCATGCAGCTATTCCTCTCATAGTTCTCTATCTTGCAAGTGAACGGGACATGTCGGAATTCAAAAGACTCGGTCTTAAATATACACTTGACAGACCGGATAATTTCTCGAAACTTGCAGAAATACTCACAGAAATTTTTCCAGCCAACGAAGAAGATCTGAAAAAAGAAAATATAAAACTGTTAATTGTAGAAGATGACAGCATGATTTTAAATATTGTAGTATCTCTTTTTAAACTGGAAGGATATAAAGTATGGTCAGCCCCTCATCCCTACAGAGCTCTTGAAATACTCGAGGAAAATAATTATGCCATAGATCTAATAGTTTCTGATGTTATGATGCCCAAAATGGACGGAATAAGTTTTTACCTGAAACTTCAGGAGAACAACTCGACAAAAAATATACCTTTCATTATGCTTACATCAAGAGATCAATTTGAAGATATAAAAATGGCCTATGATGTGGGAATAAAGGAATATTTATCAAAACCCTTCGATCCTCTTGAACTCGTAAAAAAAGTAGAGGAAGTACTTGCTGTGCATAAAAAGAAATATTACAGGGAATACGAACGTGATGCGTTATAATCGTGACGAGTAACGCGTGACGCGTGACGCGTGGTTGGTAATGCGTGATGCGTGACAGGCAAAATCACTTTTCACTTTTCACGACTCACGACTCACGACTCACGATTTTATGTAATAGACTTTACTTTTTTTTATTTTGTACTTATATATAATAAACAAAGATTTACACTTTAATTACGTAATGAAATTTACGCGTCACGCGTCACGAACACAAGGATTAAATTCTATGGATATAAAAGGAACATCAGCTTTCAAACCTTCAATTCAGCCGGGCTTTGTATCTCCCGGCCTGACTCCGAAACAGAGCCAGAAAATGGCACCTAAAGATACATCTACCGTCCAGGGTTCTCCTGCTTTTACTCAGGACAGTACATCTACAGGTATACAGAGTAAAATGGTATCACTGTCACAACTTTCCAAATCCATGTCAGAAACTGGTCTCACATCAGATCCGAAACTGTCTTCCGGCGTAATGAAACATCTTACGGAAATAGCTATGCCCCTCCTTGGCAGCGGCTTTGAGAAAGAAAAGGCAGGAGATAAACAGGGACAGACCAGAGACACACAGGAAGGGCAAAAAACCGGATCTGCATCAGGTTCTACTGAAGGGGCAAAAGGTACAACAACAAAAAAACCCTCTTCAAGACTTGATGATGCAAAAAAACTTATAAATAAAGAATTTACATCTTCCGCTATGGGAAAAGGAGGTCTTGATTCCCTGAGGAGGACAGATATGAAACAGTTCATGGAAACAAGACAGGCAGCAGTTTCAGGTTCTCCCGGAGGAGCCCCTTCTCAGGAACAGCTCAGAGGAGCCATACAAAATGCCGCTTCAGCTATATGGGATATACTGAAAAAAGCAAGAAAAGCAGAAGATAAAGAAGATACTACATCGGGAATACTCGGAGTTCTTATGAAAATACATTCTGCCTATACCTTTGAACATTCCAACAGAGTAATGGATTTAACCATGGGTCTTGCAGAAGAACTGGGAATTAATGATGAACAGCAGCTTGATAATCTTAAAAGTGCAGCATTTTTTAAAGATATAGGTCAGTACGGCCCTGACGGTTTTTCGTATCTGAAAAAAGATGGTGAAGGAGATATTTTAAGCTATATAAAAGATATAAAAAATTCCCTCAGAGAATGCGGTAACCTCCATGATATTGGTAAAATGAGAATTCCCGATACAATCTTAAATAAAAACAGTAAACTCAATGATGAGGAATTTGCACAGATAAAAAAACATCCTATGATAGGAGTAGAAATAGTACTTCCCTATCCTGCCCTTCATGGCGCACTGCCCGGTATAAGACATCATCATGAAAAATGGGACGGAACAGGTTATCCGGACAGAATATCAGGACTTAATATACCACTTCAGGCAAGAATAATAGCCATATGTGATACCTTTGATGCAATGACGGAAGATCGTCCTTACAGAAAAGCTCTTACTGCAGATATGGCAGTAAAGGAATTGATAAGATGTTCAGGAACACAGTTTGATCCCACCCTTGTTCCTGCTTTTATATATGCACTGGCGAAAAAAGGGGAAATAAACCTTGCCCTGTATGAAAATGATATAAAAATGCTGGAGGAGAAGTTCAATTTCAGGGCAAAACCACAGGGAAATCTTAATTTTAAGATTAAAAACAGAGAGGAAAAATCTTAAATACTTTATATGAGAAGGGTGAAGAGTCAAGGGTGAAGGGTAAAGAGTCAAGGGTAAAGAGTGAAAAGTGAAGAGTGAAAAGTGAGTGATGGGTATATAAAATTACGACTCAAGACTCAAGACTCAAGACTGAATATAAAAAAAATGGAAAAAGATAAAAAAATTTACTATAATCCGAAACTCCAAAATCTGGAACATGAATTTGATACATATCTTCAGATTATCGAACAGGGAGAAGCAGATTCTGACACTTTTTTCCGCCTGGGACGTCTCTATCAGGAAAAGGGACAGATAGAACCGGCCATAGAAAACTATGAAAAAGCTCTTGATAAAGATCGTAATGCAGGCGAAGTTCATTACAATCTCGGCTGTGTCCATTTCAATAAAAAAAATTATAATAAAGCTCTTGAAGAATTTGTAAAAGCTCTAGAATGGGATCCGAATGATGTTTACACCCATAATTCTCTCGGAAATACTTATTATAAACTCGGAAAATATGAACAGGCCATAAGAATGCATGAAGGTGCTCTTAAACTTGCCCCTTCTGATGCCTATTCCTTTAAAGGTCTTGGAGATGTATACTACTCACAAAAAAAATTAAAAGAAGCAAATAAATATTATAAAAAAGCACTGGAACAGAATAAAAACATGGGTAAAGCTTACTTCGGCCTCGCCCTTGTATACAGTGCCGAAAGAAATTTTGAAAAAGCCATAGAAACTTATAAAAAAGCTATAGCACTCGAAGGGCAGAACGGAAGACTTCATGGAAATCTGGCCTATGCCTATTATGCCGTAAACAATTATGATATGGCTATTGCAGAATATAAATTAGCTATTGAACTGGACAGTTCCATTCCCTGGAATTATGGTCATCTGGGCCATATATATTATGGACAGGGGAAAACAGAACTTGCTCTCGAACAGTATAAAAAACTTGTAGAACTGGCTCCTGACGATTCCATTGGATATGGGAATCTGGGAAGGGTTTACAGAGAACTCGGTAATTTAGAAGAAGCAATAAAAAACTATAATAAAGCCATTGAACTTGATCCTGACCTGGGATGGGTTTACGTAAAACTCGGATTACTCTATCACAGTAATGGTAATTATGACGAAGCAATAAATAAATATAAAAAAGCTATAGAATTAAATCCAAATATGGCCTGGACTCATGCCTATCTCGGATTATGTTATCAGAACAGGGAAAATATTGCAAAATCTATCAATTCATTTAAAAAAGCTATTGAACTTGACTCGAACCTGACATGGGTCTATGGATTCCTTGGGATTTCCTATTGTAAACTGGAAAATTTTGAAATGGCTCTTGCTGAATGCAGAAAATCCATAGACATAAATCCTGATTTTCCTGTAAGCTATCTTCATATGGGACAGATACATGCCTATATGGCACAGAGTAATCTCAAACAGGAAATAGAAGAATATGAAAAAGCAATAAAACTTGACCCGTCATTGAAATGGGCCCATGGTTTTCTTGGAGTAGCTCTTTTTAAATCAGGAAGATATGAAGAAGCACTGGTAGAATGCAGAAAAGCATTAAACATCAAAGAGAAGGCAAAATCAGAATTTGAATTCCTTGAAGTGACCTATGACAGAGAAATATTTGAAGAAACTATTGTAAAATGTAAAAATATGCTCGGACTTGACAGCAGGGACAGTGATAAATACAGCAAAGCAGGTCATGAACATTACTCGCAGGGTAATTTTGAAGAAGCCATAATTAATTTCGAAATAGCTACGGAACTGAACCAGTCTCTCACTGATGTATATCCCTATCTCGGACGGTCATATCAGGCAACAGGATTAATTGAAGAAGCACTGGAAGTATACAGGAAAGCTCTGAAATTAAATCCAGGAGACGGCCAGGTAATGGGTAATATCGGTACAATTTATCAGGCACAGGGAAAAATCGATGAAGCTATAAAAGCATACGAACAGTCACTGTCACTGGATCCGGAACTGCACTGGGTAAGAGGATGTCTTGTAAGAGTAATATCCTTTAAAGAAAAACTGGATAAATACAAAAAACCTGCCAGAAATTAATATTTTCCTCGTCAGATAAATACAATAACTCTTCTGAACATCAATTTATCTTCACAGCATATGTCTTCTCTGTTATAATTTATATATGGCACAATAAATCTATTATCTAAAACCTTATTTACTATTATAATTTGATTGCCTGTGAAGTTGTTAATCATCGTGCATGATATATCCCAGAAAACGCTTTTACCCTTATATTTCTGTACAAGATAATACATTTTTTGATATTTAAGTAATTTATCCCTATTATCCTTATAATATGATTTTATCTTGTCTTTATTATAGCCATAATATTCTTTGCGTTTATCTCGTTCCTTCTGAACATTATCCCAGTAAAGTTCTTTTCTGTAACAATTTCTACAGAGCCCTCTGGCATAGTGTTTGTGTTCTGTACTTCCACATATTTTACATCTGTCATATTCTCTTGACCATTTCATAACATCAACTTCCAATAATTTTGATCGTCATAGATGACGCATAACGTATAAATGGTAATCCATTCAGTAATTGTTATAAAATCACAGGATCATAATCTTCATTGATAGTATAACCTGTTGAAGTTTTTAACTTTTCTTTCAAATCTTCAAGCTCGGCCTGAAGGTTTTTTATTAGATTGGCCTGAATTACAGCAACTCCTGATTTCATGTCTTCCATAGTTTCAGGATGTTTCTTTTCTTCATAATAAATATCAGGTATCTGATCTGCAATATAAACGGCTACATCACAGACTCGTTTCAGGGTTTCAAGAAGAGTCTGGCAGACTTTACCCGGTTTCTGTCTCGGATAATTAAAAGTGTGATCTATTTCTGACCATCCTTCTTCAAAAAGTGTTCTTACCTGAATCTCACAGTAACAGTTTTTATGTTCCACATCATTTACTACATAGTGAGCGGAACTATAACCGGTAGATTTCTCTTTTACTTCTATATCCAGTTCTTTAAAGATCTTTAAAAATCTGGGAGAAAAGTTATATGCCACAGGCTCTCTGCTTAATTCCCATTCTTTACAATGACATATAAATTCATGAATGTCTTTTATATGAGTTTTATAAAGCTGAAGTATCCTGAGACCGGCCAGATCTGTAATTTCAGAGAAAAAATTCTCCTTCACAATATCTATATGAGGATTTTCTATTTTTTTTCTAATAATTTTTTCTGCCAGATGTGTCTCATCTTTCAGCCGAAAGCCATAGGAATGAACTTTGTTATGAAGGCTTTTCTCATGGCGAAATATCTTCAGAACTCTTACGCCGAATGTTTCTATATTATCTTTTTTCTCCATATAAAGACAGAGAAGTTTCCTGGTATTCTCCAGAAAAAACTCATCTTTTTCAGGAGGGAAAAGATGTCTGTAACTGGTTCTGTAACTCTCTATAAGATTCCGGAACCATCTGTCAAAATTATCAGTAGATGAAGACATATTTTTTGTAATGCGTGACACGTTATAAATGACGCGTGACGCGTGACGCGTGACGCGTGACGCGTGACGCGTGACGCGTAATCTTTCCAATGTAATTTTTTACCTTTAATTCTTACTATACTTCTGCATTTTTCATAATTTCCTTGTTTTTACTGACTTCATAGTTAAACAGGTTGTGGGTTCCGGGTTTTGGATTTTAATCTTACTGACCCAACACCTGACACATGAAAATTGAGTGGATTATTTTTTTACAGTTTTTATTGAGGTGAGCATAAATAATAAATATCTGCTCTCGTTACGCGTAACGCGTTACGCGTTACGGGAGGAAGACTGTTATTACATGCTTATGCTCAGGTCAGTAAAATCTGAAAAAGCATAGTTCTTATATAAAATTAAACAAAAATCTCTTAAAACCTTTAAATGAGTAAAATATTTTGGTATAATTTTTTTAAGAGGCGTGAATTCACGCGTAACGCGTCACAATTACAATTATGAAAGATGAAGATTTTCCGGAAGAAATAATACTTCCCATAGAAGATTCTATAGATCTCCACACATTTCATCCCCGGGATATTCCTGAGGTAGTAAAAGAATATTTAAAGGAATGTGTAAATCTCAGTTTTAAAGAGGTAAGAATTATTCATGGCAGGGGAAAAGGTTATCAGAGGGCTGTAGTTCAGACACTTCTTGCAAAAAATCCTCTTGTACTATCTTTTCACGATGCCCAACCTGAAAGAGGTGGCTGGGGAGCCACTGTAGTAAAACTCAATATTTAAATTTTCTGCTAAATAGTCTTACGCATCACGCATCACGCATCACGTATTACGCTTATATTTCAACTGACTGTAAAAAGCAGCTATTTTCTTACGAAAATCACTGTCTTTTTCTTTTTTCATAGACTCCAGAATAACAGGAGCAATAGATTCATCTCCTATTTTTTCCAGGGCCTGTAATGATATAAGACGAAGCTCATAATCAGGATCATTCTGCATTAAATCCAGAAGGAAATCGGTAGATTCTATAAATTTCATTTCTCCCATAATAAAGATAATATCTGCTTTTTCATTGAAATCTTCTGTAAATGCAAATTCTTCAAGCAGACTTTCAATAGTTATACCGTCAAGTAAATCCTCTATAGGTTTATCCAGAAGTTCCTGTGCTGTTGTATCATCTACATCTTCTATTAAAGATTTATATTCACCTGATGTCTCTTCTTTTATTTCATCTTCCATATAGACATATCTTTCTGTTTTTTCTTCTATCTCTTCTTCTATCTCTTCCTTTGCTATCTCTGCTATTTCTTCTTCTCTTTCTTCCTTTGCTATCTCTTCTTCTCTTTCTTCCTTTGCTATCTCTTCTTCTATATCTTCTTCTATCTTTTCTACTTCCTCTATTTCTTCTTCTACTTCTATTTTCCCTTCACATTCTTTTATCTTATCGTTGTCAAAAGTATTTTCAAGAACTTCCTTTGTGCTTTCTATACTGCCCATTGCCACTTCAAGCAATTCATCAATATTATCAATATTTGCAACAACATCTGTTTGAGGCGGAGGCATTTTTTGTGTATCATCTATAACTTCAAGCAATATATCTACCAGCTTCGCCTTTCTGGCATCTTCTTTTTGCTCAGTTATTTCATCTGTATCGGAAATTTCCTCTACAGTTGTTTCCTGAATAACACTTTTTTCTTTTATAGAAACAGGTAAAGGAGGAGGGTTCTGAGAAGTTTTAAGTTTTTTTATTTCACTTTTTACTTTAGCTGTTCCGGCTTCTCTCTGCTGGTTTAATATTTGTTCCGCTCTTTCTCTTATCCATTTATCAGGATCCATTAAACTTAAATGGAGTAAAAATTCAGCAAGAGTTAAATCTTCACACCATTCAAGAACACGGCCGAGTAATATAAGAGCATTGCGTCGATCCTCTCTGGAAGTCCCCCGTTTTATTATATTTTTTAGTTTTGTCACATCCTCAAAATCAAAGCATGTCCTGCCTTTACCTTTTATGACAAGTAATTTTCCGCATTTGCTGCAGTACAGATCCGTATCTTCCGCCATCTGATAAATATCTATATTTTCACAGAAAGGACAGGTAATCTCAAAATCTTCTTCCATTTCCTGTACTATGAAATTACCATGTATATCAGCAATAACTTTAAATTTCATAAATAAAATACTCCTGAAAAGAACAATCGATTGGGACTGCAAGAAAAAAATCGGGCCATCAGTATCCTGGTGTTAAGCGTATTAAGGTAATGATTAACTTACCAGTGTCCTTTCGATTGACGCGAAAGTCTCTGAGAAAGAGGGATTTTTTTCCAGCATTCCTGACAGATAAGATCATCTTTATGTTCAAAAGCTATACATTTTTCACATAAATTCTTTTTACAACGACAGCAGGCAGCTACAGCCTGAACATCTCTGTGATTGACACAGAGTTTAACAGATGCTAAATAGGCCTGTTTTTCCTGGGCATTCTTTATCAGATTTCCTATTCTGTTCTGCTGCACATCTTTACCTTTAGCTGTCTGTTCTTCAGGGATCCCTCCTTCACCTATCTTCTGTTTATCCCTTTCTTTCATATATATCTGATCTTTTCTGCAATCCCTGCACAGAGTTTTACCCTGCTTGAGAGGAGCACAGGTATTACAAAAATGACCGCCACAATCCTGACATACTCTTATAGCTGGTATACTGGGATGATTTGGACAATTCATAATTATATTCAGTACCGGTCCGAGTTAAACAAACATTCCGGCTAACCGAAGCCTCCTTTCGAAACCTATATTCAACCTCTTTCAATATAATAGAACGACAAAATGCATCGTACATTTCGTCGTTCCACATAACCATGATATATTCCTTGATGGTATTAATCATACCATAGCTGCCACGGAGCTTCTTTGTGAATATATGTATTTACACCAAATTCAAAGGACTCCGGAGCATATAATTTCCAAACATCCTTTTCATCTCTGCTGAGATATATGTAGAATGTACGGGGGCCGTCCTTATAAGGAGCCCAGTTATCAAAATCAAAATCTCCTACTACTTCGTAACATTCAATCCTCTGATCAGGGTCACAGAAATTATCCAGTTTTATTATACTCAAAAGCTTTACGCTTTTCATATAAAATTCTGACCTGGTATAACCTGTCCAGCCTACAAGAGAAACATGTCTGCCACTTGGAAGAGTTAGATCTTTACAATCCTTAACCATAAGATCCTTAATGGCACAGCAATCTTTGTCACACTGGGCAGCAAAGAACTGCTCTATTACCTGTTCCGGTCTGGCAGGAGACCATCTGTAAGATGGAGTAACCTGAGTAGCCATAGCAGGAACTAATGACATAAATAAAACAAAAAATGCAACAGTGAAAATCATTATCTCTTTATTTTTCATCTGATTCTCACCTCCTTCCATAATAAAATCCTCAAAATTTTCATTAATTTAATTTAAAAGATTATTCTCCATGCAATTCTACTGTTCCTTCAAAATGCAAAAAAAAATAGTGAAAGATATTTATAGTTTCTTGTATTTAAAGCAGGATTTTTCCAAAAAATATATAAAATTATAGTCAATCTGATAGATTCGTAACGGGTTACAGGTCATGAAACAATGGAAGGAGTGCTGAATTTGAATAATTTTAACTCTCTATTTCAACCTCTGAACGTAGGTGGATACTGGCTAAAAAATAGAATAACTATGGCTCCAATGTTAATGGGTTACGGCCATATCGATGGTACAGTAACGGATCAATGTGTTGAATACTATGCAAGGAGGGCAAGAGGCGGAGCATCTATGGTTGTAGTTGAAGCTACACTGGTGAATTTAAAAGGAAGAACTAATCTGTCACAGCTCAGAATAGATAATAACAGTTTTCTTCCCGGATTAAGCAAACTTGCCGGGGCTATAAAAAATAACGGAGCTGTAGCAGTAATTCAGCTTCAGCACAGCGGAAGAGTGGCAAGTGTAGACGAACCTATATCTGCATCGGAACTCTCTGCTGAAAGCACGTCCGGTATAAATATCAAGCCAAGAGCAATGTTAAAAATGGAAATAAACAATACAATAAGCTCTTTCAGTCAGGCAGCTCTCAGGGCGAAGACGGCAGGATTTGACATGATAGAACTGCATGGAGCTTTCGGTCACCTCCTTGCACAGTTCCTTTCTTCAAAAACCAACAGAAGAGATGACGAATATGGAGGAAGTCTGGAAAACAGAATGAGATTTCCCCTTGAAGTAGTGGAAAATATAAAAACATTGACAGGGAAAAACTATCCTGTAGGTTATCAATTTCTTGCAGATGAACTTATGCCTGACGGTTTTAAACTTGAAGAGGCCAGAATATTCGCAAAACATCTTGTTAATGCCGGTATAGCCTATCTGACTGTAACAGCAGGAAACTTCGAATCATGTATGGCAGGGGACGGACTTTTTGCAATGAGATCACCTGTAGAAAATGTAGTTTATCTGGCAAAAGAAATAAAAGAAATAGTAAATGTTCCTGTTTTTGCATGTGGTAAAATTCCTGATGCAGAAAGCGCTGACAGGATAATAGCAGAAGGTAAATCAGACGGAGTCGCCCTGGGAAGACCATTGCTGTGTGACCCGGATTTCCCTGAAAAAGCCAGAAAAGGCAAAATTGACGATATTATACATTGTATCTATTGCTGTGGCTGTATCGATCAGATAGAAAGAAATCTGAAAGCCCTGTGTGATATAAATCCTCACGTAGGAAGAGAAGCTTCTCCATGTCCCGGAAAACCGTTGAAAGCTAAAGACATATGGGTAATAGGAGGAGGACCTGCAGGCATGACTGCCGCAATTACAGCAGCTAATAGAGGACACAGGGTTACCATCTTCGACAGAGAAAAGAAACTGGGAGGAGATTTCCGGTATGCTTCCCTTGCACCGGGGAAAAAACCGATAGAAGCGTTCCTTAATTACCTTATTACACAGACAAAAAAATCCGGAGTGAAGATAAAAACAGGTAAAGAAGTTACAGTGAAAGATATAAAAAAGGCAAAACCTGACGTTCTTATACTGGCAACAGGAGTTAAATTAAAAATTCCTGATATACCGGGATTAAAACAGAGCAAAGCACTGCTGGATATAAAAAAGGTTTTGCTGGAAGAAGAAAAGCCCGGAAAAAATATGCTCATCATAGGAAGTAACAGTCTCGCCTGTGAATTAGCGGAATTTATTGCTTCAAGAAAAGGGCATGTGGTAATAGCAGGGGAAGAAGAAGAATTTGCTTCAGATATGGATCTTATGAACAGAGCAATGATTATGCAGAAACTCAACGAATACAGTGTAAATATAAAGAGAAATTGTAAAGTAACAGGAATCTCAGGGAAACATGCAATTATAGAATATTGTAAGGGACATGATAAACCGGAAGAAATTAAATTTGATTCTATCATATGTACTGAATTATATGAACCGGACTACTCTCTCTATATGACTCTCAAAGATGAAGTTGATGATATATATATAACAGGTGATTCTGCCGGACAGGGAGGATTACGTCAGGCAGTTCACAGATCTTATCAAATAGGATTAAATATTATGTAACATTAAAAAGGGCGTTTACACGCCCTTTTTTTTCTGTAATTGACTTTTAAAAATATATTGTTTATAATTTTAAAAGTAAAATTTAAAGGAGATAAATTATGCTATGCGTGGAATGTTACCACGATAATCCGGAAGGGATATCCTTTTGTGAAAAATGTGGTTATCCTCTTACTCCTCAGGATAAGGAAGAAGCCCCGAAAACAGAATTACTTGCAGATCGTTACAGAATTATATCTCCCCTTACGGAAGGTGGCACAGGCAGTGTTCATTTAGGGTATGACATAAGACTGAACAAGGTATGTGCAATAAAAGAACTGTTTAAAAAAAGACTTGAAGAAATGTCAAAGATGGAGTATGAAGCAAGTATAAGTTTATTTAAAAAAGAAGTAGAATTACTTGCCAATCTGAGACATCCGAATATTCCGTGTGTAACTGATTATTTTATAGAAAATGAACGTTATTACCTTGTTATGGATTATATAGACGGTAAAGATCTCGAGTTAACTCTTGATGAAGAAGGGGCTGTTTCTGAAAAACAGGTTATTGAATGGGCCATACAGATCTGCAGAATCCTGGAATATTTACATGGTCAGTTTCCTCCAATTATTCATGGTGATATAAAACCTGCGAATCTGATAATAAGAAAAACAGACGGAGCTATTATTCTGGTTGATTTCGGCTCTGCATCGGCAGCTACATCCAAAAAAACGCTTGATACTTCATATGGAACAGAAGGATATGCCTCACCGGAACAATATCTTGGGAAACTTGATGCCAGATGTGACATATATTCTCTCGGTGTGACACTTTACGAACTTCTTACAGGTAATCTTCCGGAAACAGCTTTTGAATTCGGCCCTCTTCGTGAAGCAAGGCCGGATCTGACTATATCGGAAGACATAGACAATATAGTAAGTAAATCTGTAAATTTCAAACCGGAATTAAGGTATGAGAGCGCAAAAAAACTTAAACACGATCTACTTACAGCTTATAATAAAAAATATTCTTCCATAGTAAGCCAGTATAAAACAAATACACTTATTATGGCTCATCCGGAAATGATAGTACCACCTCATAAAGAAGAGAAAAAAATAATAAAGGTTATGGTTGTTGATGATGAAGAAACAATGAGGGATTCCCTGAGAGAAATTACCAGTTATTTCAACGATATAAAACTCGTTGCAGAAGCTTCAAGCGGTGAAGAAGCTCTCCACATATTTTCAGATCTGAAAGAAAAACCTGATATAATACTGATGGACATCAATCTTCCGCACATAAGTGGTATAGAAGTAACACAGAAGCTTATGCCTCTCTGTCCTGACCTGAAAGTTATTATGTTCTCGGCCTATCTGGATGAACATAAATTTATTTCATCTTTTAACGCAGGAGCTACAGGTTATATATATAAAATAGGTACTTCATGGAAAGAACTTGAAGATTCTATAAGAAAAGCTTTTGACGGAGGCCATCCTATTTCTTCAAGTGCCAATTCCTTATTTGTAGATTTAATCAGAAGTAAAAAAATCTTCGATACAATAACACCATGTACGTCTGATAAAGAAGTTATTGAAATATCGTCAGTCAGCCAAATGAAAGAAGAAGAAGAACTGGTTTTTCCCTCTAAAAAAATCACCGGAAAAGATGAACAGGAAAAAAGTGAAGAATTACTGGAAGAAGTAATAGATGATGAGTTTGAACATATTATTGACGAAGAAGTAATTGAAATAAAGGAAGAAACCGGTGACGAAGAAGTAATTGGAATAAAGGAAGAAACCGGTGACGAAGAAGTAATTGAAATAAAGGAAGAAACCGGTGACGAAGAAGTAATTGAAATAAAGGAAGAAACCGGT